>JAKONS010000339.1 GCA_022701845.1 Burkholderiaceae bacterium | reverse complement strand
CGCCCTGCAGGGGTAGGGCGGCGCAAGCCGCACCCACCCCTCGCGGCTGCCGCGGCTATAACGCCAGCGCTTCGCCCGGCTTCGGCACGATCACCTTCACCGCGCCGTCGCCCATCGCCGTTTTCGTACACCTCGTCGGTTGTGGTGTTCGGGGGTAACGGATGCGTCGACCCCCGCGCCTGGCAGGATCACCGGGCCAGCGCCATCGAAAAGGCGAAGATTCTGGTGCCCATCCGAATCTCGCCTCGGTACTAACCCGGTTATCGCCCGCTTCCACCCCTATAATTGAGAATAGTTATCATTTGGCGAGGGGTGAGGGTTGAAGACGTTGCAGATCCTGGGAGGCGTGGCCGCAGCGGCCTGCATGGGTTCCGCCTTCGGGCAAGCGGCGGCGACGTCTGCGGCGGCTTCCGGCCCGGCCGACGCCGCGCTGCCGGCGATCGAGGTGACCGGCAGCGCCGACCCGTCCACCCGCTTCAACCCACCCGCACCGCCCGCCGTCGGCAAATCGACGGTGCCGCTGGCCGAGACGCCGCAGTCGATCACCGTGGTGCCGCGGGCGCTGCTCGACAGCCAGCAGGCACAGTCGCTGGGCGATGCGCTAAACAACGTGCCCGGCGTGGTGTCGCAGCAGTTCGGCCGGCGCGGCTGGGACGACCTGATCATCCGCGGCCAAGTCGCTTCCGACGCCGTCTTCCTCGACGGCCTGCGCACCGCCGCCAACAACCGGGTGGCGCAGGAACTCTTCGGCGTGGAGCGGGTGGAAGTGGTCAAGGGCCCGGCCTCGCTGCTCTACGGCCGGGTGCTGCCGGGCGGCCTGGTCAACCTGGTGAGCAAGCGCCCCGAGCGCGAGGCCTTCGGCAGCGCCGACCTGACGATCGGCAGCTTCGGCCTGCGCCAGGGCAGCTTCGACCTGAACCGGCCGCTGCAGTCGGACAACGGCAAGGCCGCGCTGCGCATCACCGGGCTGGCGATGAACGCCGACGACCCGACCGACTATGTCTGGTTCCGCAACCGCTACATCGCGCCGTCGCTGTCGATGGATTTCGGCGGCCGCACCGATTTCACGCTGCTGGCCAGCTACCAGGAGCGCCGCTACCTCCGCCAGCAGGGACTGCCGCTGTCGGGCACGGTGCTGTTCAACCGCAACGGCCGGCTGCCGCTCGAGCGCTTCGCCGGCGAGCCCGGCCAGCAGCCCTACGAGGGTGTGCAGTCGCGCATCGGCTATGCGCTGGTGCACCGCTTCGATTCCGGCTGGACGCTGACGCAGAACCTGCGGCTGCAGGAGTCGTCGCTGTCGGGCCAGCTCACCGCCATCGGCAGCCTGGCGGCCGACGGCACCGCCCTGCGGCGCTCGGTGACCGACCAGCGTTTCTCCGGCCGCAACGACGCGATGGACACCCATCTGCGACGCGTCTTCGCCACCGGTTTCGGCATCCACGAGATCACCGCCGGCATCGACTATTCCCGCGATGTGGAGGGCGCCCTGTCGCGCACCTGCACCGTGCCCAACCTGAACATCTTCGCGCCGGTGTACGGCGGCCGCATCGCCTGCCCGGCGGCCTACCGCACCGACAGCCTGACGACGGTGCGGGCGCTGGGCTTCTACGGCCGCGACCAGATCCTGCTCGGCGACCGTACCCGCCTGGTGCTGGGCCTGCGCCGCGACGAGACCTCGGTGACCACCCGCAACAACCTCGCCCGCAGCACCCAGCGCAACCCGGCCGACCGCACCACCGGCTCGGCGGCGCTGATGGTGGAGGTGCTGCCCGGCGTGCGGCCCTATGCCAGCTACGCCACCTCGTTCTTCCCGAACAACGGCCTGGATGCGCAGAACCGCAGCTTCGCGCCCGAATCGGGCAAGCAGTTCGAGGCCGGCGTGAAATGGGACCTCGACGGCGGCGCCACCGCGATCACCGTGGCGGCCTACGACCTGCGCCGCCGCAACGTGCTGCAGTCCGATCCGGCCAACGCCAGCTACAGCGTCGCCGTCGGCGAGCAGCGCACCCGCGGCGCCGAGCTCGGCATCGCCTCCGACCTGCGCAACGGCCTGAGCCTGTTCGGCGGCTATGCCTATACCGACGGCCGCATCACCGACGTCGGCGCCGCGGCGGCCGACGCCGCCACCGTGGGCCAGGCGCTCAACAACGTGCCGCGCAACAGCTTCACCCTGTCGTCGCGCTACCGCTTCCGGGGCGAGGCGCGCGGCTGGGAACTGAACGGCGGCGTGCGGGGGCAGGGCCGGGCGTTCGCCTACAGCTACGACCTGCCGGGCTATGTGGTGGCCGACCTCGGCGTCGGCTACGACGCCGGGCGCTGGCGCGCGGCGTTCAACATCCGCAACCTGTTCGACCAGCGCTATTTCACCGGCGGGCTGGCGACGGCGGTGGCGGTGGGCACCGAGCGCACCGCGCTGCTGACCGTCGGCTACCGCTACTAGCGCGGCATCGCACCGCATCCGCTCCCCCCACGCACCCCAGCCGGTCCCGCCGCGATGACACCTCTCCCCACCTTCCGCCAGGTCTGGTTCCAGCTGCACTGGTTCTTCGGCATCACCGCCGGCACCCTGCTGATCCTGATCGGCCTGAGCGGCGCGGTGCTGACCTTCCGGGAGGA
>JAKONS010000326.1 GCA_022701845.1 Burkholderiaceae bacterium | reverse complement strand
CATGTGCTCGGTGGTGAAGACGTCGAAGGCGGCGAGGTTCTCGATGCCGTCGAAGTCGGTGACGATGCCGACCTGGCAGCGGTCGTAGGCCAGGCCGTCGCGCAGGATGGAGGCGGCGCCGTTCTCGATGATCGCCACCTCGACGTTGCGGTTGATCAGCAGCCGCTCGCCGGCCTGCCAGTGGGCGCTGTCGGCGGCGTCGTGGCAGCGGCGGTCGAGGAACAGGCCGTCCTGGCAGGCCACGCCGGTCGACTTGCCGTCCAGGTGCGCCAGCCAGGCCACCATGCGGGCGATGGCCGCGGTGTGGCGGGTGCCGGCCACGCCCACCAGCGGGATGCGGCCGGAGTCGTCGGCGGCGAAAAGATGGTCGCAGATGGCACGGCCCACCGGGCGCGGCTGGCCGTGGATCGGTTTGAGATGCATCAGCAGGCCGGGGCCGGCGTTGACTTCGACGATGGCGCCGCGCACCTTGGCCAGCGGCTGGCGCACGTCGCGCGTCACCAGGTCGATGCCGGCGATGTCGAGGCCCACCGTGCGCGCGGCCAGGGCGGCGGCATGCGCCACGTCCGGGTGCACTTCGTCGGTGCAGTCGATCGCCATGTTGCCGGTGCGCTGGATCAGCACCCGGGCGCCGGCCGCCGGCACGCTGGCCGCGGTGAGCTGCTGGCGGCGCAGCTGCAGCTGCACACCGCCGTCGCCGTGCACGTCGATGGTGGTCAGGGGAAACGCATGCTCGACGCCGCGGCGCGGGTCGGCATTCATCTGCAGGGCGATCAGCTGCTCGACGGTGGAGGCGCCGTCGCCGGTCACCCACACCGGCTCGCCGCGGGTGGCGGCGACCACCTTGCCGCCGACCACCAGCAGGCGGTGCTCGGTGCCTTCGACGAAGCGCTCGACGATGACGCCGCTGCCCTCCGCGTCGGCCAGGAGGAAGGCCGCCTCGATGTCGGCGCGCTCGTGCAGGTCGAGCGTCACGCCGCGGGCATGGTTGCCGTCGGAGGGCTTGACCACCACCGGCAGACCGATGTCCTGGGCCGCGCTCCAGGCTTCGGCGGGGCTGGCCACCACCTGGCCCTCGGGCACCGGCACGCCGCAGGCGGTGAGCAGGGTCTTGGTGAGGTCCTTGTCGCTGGCGATGCCTTCGGCGATGGCGCCGGTGCGGTCGGTCTCGGCCGTCCAGATGCGGCGCTGGCGGCTGCCGTAGCCCAGCTGCACCAGGTTGCCGGCGTTCAGGCGGATATGCGGAATCTTGCGGTCGGCCGCGGCGGTGACGATGCAGTCGGTGCTGGGGCCGAGGTAGCTGCGGTCGATCTGGGTGCGGATGGCGGCCACCGCGGTGTCCACCGTGAACGGCTTGTCGTTGATCGCCGCCATCAGCAGCGCATGGCCCTGGGCCAGCGCCACCCGCGCCACCGCTTCGTCCTGGGCGCGGAAGATCATCTTGTAGACGCCGGCGACGGTGGTCTCGCGGGTCTGGCCGAAAGTGGTCGGCATGCCGGCCAGGTTCAGCAGCTCGATGACGACGTGCTCCAGCACATGGCCCATCCAGGTGCCGCCTTCGAGCCGCTGCAGGAAGCCGCCGCGCTCGCCGACGCCGCAGGTGTGCTCGATCAGCGCCGGCAGCCAGGTGGTCAGGCGCTGGTTCAGGCCCGGCAGGGTGTTGGAGGGGAACTGCTCGAGCTCGCCCAGGTCAAGGCGCACTTCCAGCACTTCGCGATAGGTCCAGATGTTGGAACCGTGCAGGTACCGCACGTCGAGGATTCGGATGTCGTTCTTGTGTGCCATGGAAGTCATGATCGGCCGCCTGACGGATGCGCGTGGAACGTCGTCGCGGCGCGGTTGATGGGTCTCGTGAACACGGTGCCAGCGCCGGTGCTTGGAAAAACGGCTGCCTTAGTGTCGGTGGCGCACGATTGGTTCACAATCGCCGGCTTCGCCCGCGCAGAGCCCCTGCCGGCACCGAGCGCCACCCCACGAAAATGCAGCATCCTGTTCCTGTCATCGTCACTGTCGGATGGTCGGAAAGCCTGGCCGCAGCCCATGCGCCTCCGCTCGCGAACGGAGAAAACGTTCTTGCGCTGGTTTCGGTTGACCTCGATGTAACACTACGTTTCTCGAAGTCGCTGCTGGTGCTGACCGACCGGCGCTTGATGGCGTCCGGCCTGCCCAGCGGCAGCGGCACGGGCGGCTGGAGCGAGTGGCCGCTTCACCCCGGCATGCGGCTCGGCCTGAGCGACCATGGCGGGCTGGGCGCGCTGGAGCTGTGCGATGCGCGCGGCCGTCTGGCGGTGTGGCGCTACACCCTGGAACTGCAGCCGCAGATGCAGGCGCTGCAGGCGCGCTTCGAGCTGCTGCAGGCCGGTGACGCCAAGCGCGAGGAAGCACCGGCCGACATCGCCGACACGCTGGCGCCGAGCGAGGCGGTGCCCTCGACCTGGGTGCTGCTGCGGCTGGTGCGCTTCGCCCACCCCTACCGCTGGCAGCTGCTGGCCGGGCTGCTGCTCACCCTGGGCTCCACCGCCGCCACGCTGGTGCCGCCCTACCTCACCATTCCGCTGATGGACGAGATCCTGATCCCGTTTCAGAACGGCCAGCAGATCGCGCCCGAGCGGGTGGCGCTCTACCTCGGCGGGCTGCTGGCCTCGGCGCTCGCCGCCTGGGGCCTGGGCTGGGCGCGCACCTATCTGCTGGCGCTGGTGTCCGAGCGCATCGGCGCCGACCTGCGCACCACCACCTTCAACCACCTGCTGCAGCTGTCGCTGGAGTATTTCGGCAGCAAGCGCACCGGCGACCTGATGGCGCGCCTGGGCGCCGAGACCGACCGCATCAACGTGTTCCTGTCGCTGCACGCGCTCGACTTCTTCACCGACCTGCTGATGATGGTGATGACCGCCGCCATCCTGTTCTCGATCAACCCCTGGCTGGCGCTGGCCACCCTGGTGCCGCTGCCGCTGATCGCCTGGATGATCCATGTGGTGCGCGACCGCCTGCGCACCGGCTTCGAGAAGGTCGACCGGGCGTTCTCCGAGGTCACCAACGTGCTGGCCGACACCATTCCCGGCATCCGGGTGGTGAAGGCCTTCGCCCAGGAAAGCCGCGAGGGTGAGCGCTTCCACGCGGCCAACGCCCGCAACTTGCAGGTCAACGACCGCATCAACCGCACCTGGTCG
>JAKONS010000308.1 GCA_022701845.1 Burkholderiaceae bacterium | reverse complement strand
TCGGCCGCGCCGCGATGCAGCACTACCTGGCGGGCGAGGAAGGCCGGCTGATGCGCTCGCTCAAGAGCCTGCTCGGCAGCAGCCTGATCGACGAACGCACCGCCGTCCACGGCGAGGCGATGCCGTTCCGCGACATCGTCACCCTGTTCCTCTCCGAGCTGGCCAGCCGCGCCGAGCCGACGCTGGGCGCCCGCCCGCGCCGCGCGGTGATGGGTCGGCCGGTGCGTTTCGTCGACGACGACGACGCCCGCGACGCCGCGGCGGAGACCGCCCTGGGCGAATGCGCCCGCGCCGCCGGCTTCGACGAGGTGCGATTCGAGCTCGAACCGATCGCCGCCGCGTTCGACTACGAACGCCGCATCGACAAGGAAACCCGGGTGATGGTGGTCGACATCGGTGGCGGCACCTCCGACTTCACCGTGGTGCGCCTCGGCCCGGACCGGTTCGCCCGCGCGAACCGCCGCGACGACATCCTGGCCACCTCCGGCGTGCATATCGGCGGTACCGACTACGACCGGGCGCTGAACCTGGCGCGGGTGATGCCGCTGCTGGGCCTGGGCCACAAGGGCCCGACCGGCCGCGAAGTGCCGAGCACCATCTTCTTCGAGCTGGCCACCTGGCACCTGATCCACCGCGCCGCCACCCCCGCCGCGGTGCGGGCGGTGCGCGAACTGCGCTTCTCGTTCACCGACCGGCGGCTGCACGAGCGGCTGACCGCCATCGTCGAAGGCCGCCACGGGCACCGGCTGGCGCATGCGGTGGAAGCGGCCAAGATCACCGCCTCCACCGGCGGTCATGCGGCGGCGATCGACCTGTCGCAGGCCGAAGCGGGCCTGTTCGCCAGCATCGAGCCGCCGGAACTGGCGCTGGATCTGCAGACGCTGCTGCAACGGGTGGCGGGCTGCGCCCTGGAATGCGCCCGACGCGCCGGCGGCATGCCCGACGCGCTGTACCTCACCGGCGGTTCGTCGGCACTGCGCACCTTCCAGGACGTGTTGCGGCAGACCTTCCCCGGCGTGCCGCTGATCGAAGGCGATCTGTTCGGCGGCGTGGCCGCGGGCCTGGCGGTGGCTACCCGGGCGGGTTGACCGGGCCTCTGGGGCGTTCGGGCGTGGCCCGCAGCGGCAGTTCGGGCACGAACAGCGTGGCGATGAATGCCAAGAGGCACACCAGGGTGCCGACGCCGATCACGCCCTTCACCGCATCGGTCACCGTGGTTCGCACCGCCGCATCGACCGCCGGTGCCGGCGCGCCGTCGGCGGCAGGCAGCTGCGTCGCCTGCGCCATGCGCTCCAGCTCGGCCAGCGTCAGTGTGTGCACCACCGCGCCCGGCTCCGCGGGCGGGCCGGCCGGCGCGCTGCCGGCGGCCAGGTTGTGGGTCAGCACCGCGCCGAAGACCGCCACGCCGATGGTCGAGCCGACCTGGCGGAAGAACTGCCCCGCACTCGTCGCCACCCCGATCTGGCTGCGCTCGACCGCGTTCTGCATGGCGATGTTGAAGACGCTCTGCGCCGGACCCAAGCCCACGCCCAGCACCGCCACCCGCCAGGCCAGGCCCAGCACCCCGGCGTCGGCCGGCAGACGCGACAGCAGAAACGCGCCCACCACGGTGAGCGCGGCGCCCGCCACCATCACCGCCTTGTAGCGGCCGATGCGGTTCACCAGCAGCCCGCTCAGCGAGGCGGCGGTGATCAGGCCGAGCGTCATCGGCAGCATCACCAGCCCGCTGGTGGTCGCCGGCAGGCCCTGGCCCAGCTGGATCAGCAGCGGCAGAAACGCCACCAGACCCATGAAGGCCATGAAGATCAGGCACGACGCCAGGCTGGCGGTGGCGAAGGTGCGGTTGCGGAACAGCGACAGCGCGACGATCGGGTTCTCCACCCGCGATTCGACGACCAGCAGTGCCACGAAGCCCACCACCGCCAGCCCGAACAGCGACAGCACCGGCGTCGACGCCCACCCCCGGGTGCCGCCCCAGCTCAGCGCCAGCAGCAGCGGGATGAAGGTGAGCAGCAGCAGCGCCGCACCGGCGAAGTCGATGCGCCCGCCCATACGGAAGGTCAACGGCGGCGTCTTCACCAGAATCATGAACAGCGCCAGCGCCGCCAGCGGCAGGTTGATATAGAAGATCCAGCGCCAGCCGGCCACCTGGTAGCCCAGCACCTGCGCCGCACCCAGGTCGGTGAAGAACCCGCCGATCAGCGGCCCCACCACGCTCGCCAGCCCGAAGACCGAGCCGAACAGCCCGCCCAGCTTGGCCCGCTCGCGCGGCGGGTACAGATCGGCGATGACCGCGAAGGCGCTGGTGATGAGCGCCGCGCCGCCCAGCCCCTGCACCGCGCGGAACACGATCAGCTGCACCATGCCGCCGCCCAGTAGCGGCAGCGAACCGAATTCGCCGGCCAGCCCGCACAGGCCGGAGCCCACGATGAAGATCACGATGCCGGCCACCAGCACCGGCTTGCGGCCGTAGATGTCCGAGAGCTTTCCGTAGATCGGCACCATCACGGTCGAGGCCAGCAGGTAGGCGGTGGTCACCCAGGCGTAGAGGTCCAGCCCCGAGAGCTGGCTGACGATCTTCGGCATGGCGGTCGCCACGATGGTCTGGTCGAGCGCCGACAGCAGGAACACGATCATCAGCGCGGCGATGGTGATGCGGCGCTCTGCGGCGGTGAAGGTCTGGGGCTCGAAGGGTGCGGCGGCGGCCATGGGGCGGGACTCGAAGGATGTAACGCGGTGGATTCTCGGTGTCCAACGCAAACAACTCGTGTCCGTCTGCAGAGATTGCGGTGCAGCGGTGTAGTCTCGCCCCCTTCGTTTTTGGGGAGCCGAACGACTTGGACGCCTTGGGAATCATTTTCGCGATGCTGATGGCGGTGGTCGCCAGCGCGCTCGCGGTGCGCATGCTGCCGGTGGGCCTGCCGGTGCCGCTGGTGCAGATCGCCATGGGCGCGGTCATCGCCGGCGTGTTCGGGCGCGGCGTGCGGCTCGACCCGGAGCTGTTCTTCATCCTGTTCCTGCCGCCGTTGCTGTTCCTCGACGGCTGGCGCATTCCCAAGGAAGGCCTGCTGCGCGACGGCGGCACCATCCTGGAGCTGGCGTTCGGGCTGGTGTTCTTCACCGTGCTGGGCCTCGGCGTTCTCATCCACACCATGATTCCGGCCATGCCGTGGCCGGTGGCCTTCGCGCTGGCCGCCATCGTCTCGCCGACCGATCCGGTCGCGGTCTCGGCCATCACCTCCCGGGTGCCGATGCCGGGCCGGGTGATGCACATCCTGGAGGGCGAGTCGCTGCTCAACGACGCCAGCGGTCTGGTGGCGTTCCGCTTCGCGGTCGCCGCGGCGGTCACCGGCACCTTTTCGCTGGCGTCCGCCGCGCTGTCGTTCCTGTGGGTGGCGGCGGCCGGCCTGGCGGTGGGTGCGGCGTTCACCTGGGCGGTGTTCCAGCTGCGCGACCGGTTCAGCCGGCGCTACGGCGAGGAGCCGGGCTCGCAGATCCTGCTCAGCCTGCTGATCCCCTTCGGCGCCTACGAACTGGCCGAGACGGTGCACGCCTCCGGCATCCTGGCGGCGGTGGCGGCCGGCGTGACGATGAGCTATGTCGAGCTGTCCGGGCAGGCGATGGCCGCCACCCGGGTGCAGCGGGCCGCCGTCTGGAACACGCTGCAGTTCGCGCTGAACGGGATCATGTTCGTGCTGCTGGGCGAACAGCTGCCCGACATCTTCCGCGGCGCGGTGCGGGTGGTGGAGGAAAGCGGCCACGAGAACCCGTGGTGGCTGCTGGCCTATGCCCTGGCGATCAACGCGGCGCTGGCGCTGCTGCGCTTCGTATGGGTCTGGGTGTCGCTGCAGATTTCGATGCGCATCGCCGCCCGCCGGGGCACCCAGGCGCCGCAGGCCAGCCTGCGCATGATCCTGGCGGTATCGCTGGCCGGGGTGCGCGGCGCCATCACCCTGGCCGGCGTGCTGACGCTGCCGGTGGTGCTGGCCGACGGCTCCGCGTTCCCGGCGCGCGACCTGGCGATCTTCCTGGCCGCCACCGTCATCATCGTGTCGCTGGTGCTGGCCAGCGTCGGGCTGCCGCGCCTGCTGCACGGGCTGGCGGTGCCGCCGGAAAACGCCCGGCATGCGCAGGAGGACCTGGCCCAGCAGGCGTCCCGGCGTGCGGCGGTGATGGCCATCGAGCAGAAGATGCGCGCCCTGGTGGCCGCAAACCCGGCTACCGATCCGCAGCTCTATGCCGACGTGGCGGGGCGGCTGGTGGAGAGCCTGGCGCTGCAGGGCGCGGTCGGCGCAGGCGACGAAGCCGACGAAGAGCGCCGGCGGCAACAGGAGGCGGTAGCGCGCGCCCTGCGCTTCGCTGCCCTCAACGCCTCACGCGACGAACTGTTCCGGCTGGCGCGGGCCCGCGAAATATCCGACGAAGTCTGCCGCGAGGCGGTGCGGCGGCTGGATCTGCAGGAAGCGCGCATGCGGTGACGGGGTGCGCCGGAGACGAAAACCACCGCTGCCGAACACAATTTCTGAATCACTCGCAACGTTATTGCAACTCCGCATAATTGTTGCCGACCGGTATTCCACCGTCCGGCGCCACCCTCTGTAAATTCCGCCAGCCATCGATCGGCGTGGCGTGAAATCAAAAGAGGGAAACCATGAGAAAACGATTATTCGCGGTAATGCTGGCCACCGTGATCGCAGGTTGCGGAGGC
>JAKONS010000288.1 GCA_022701845.1 Burkholderiaceae bacterium | reverse complement strand
GCGGCGGCGTAGCCGTTCGGGATGACCACCGGCTTCAACAGGTCGGTGCCGGGGTTGCCCTTCAGGTCGATGCCCAGGCGGTGCTGGTCGTTGACGGTGGCGGTGGTGGTGAGCGCGATGCGGCCGAGCAGGTTGCGGCCCTCGGCGATGTCGGTGTTGTTGAAGCGCAGCAGGCCGGCCATCTCGCCGCCGCCCATCTGGTTCTCGTCCATCACGCTGGTCAGGGTGCCGCTGCGGCCGACCGACAGTTTCAGCACCGACGGATCGCCGTTCGGGTCGGCCACCAGCGAGACGGTGGCGGTGCTGATGCCCAGCACCAGCGCCTGGCTGCCGAGGAACACGTTGGTGGTGCCGTCGTCGGCGGCCACCTGGGTGGTCTGCACGTACTTGTTCAGGTCCTTGACCAGCGTGTCGCGCTGGTCGAGCAGGTCGTTGGGCTGCTGCGCCTGGCCGTACGACAGCGCGATCTGCTGGTTGACGGTGGCGATGCGGCCGATCAGCCCGTTGACCGCGGTGAGGTCGTCCTTCAGCTTGAGCTGGGTGGTGGTCTGCAGTTCGTCGAGCTGCGAGGACGCGGTGACGAAGCGACCGGCCATCTCGTTGGCGCGGGTCAGCACCACCGAGCGCGCGGTGAGGTCGGTGGGTGCGGCCGACACGTCGGTGAAGGCGTTGAGCATGTCGGTCACCGAGGCGCCGAGGCCGGTGGTGCCGCCGGGGAACACGTCCTCCAGCTGCTTCATGCTGGCCGAGCGCGCCGCGTCCGACGCCGACACCGAGGCGGCCAGCGTGGCCTGCCGGGTCAGGAACTGGTCGTGCGCCCGGGTGATGGTGGCGACGCTCACCCCGCGGCCGATGAAGCCCGCGCCGGTGTACTGGCCGCCCGCCGTCTGCAACTGCACCGTCTGCTTGGAATAGCCGGCGGTGTTGACGTTGGAGATGTTGTGGCCGATTGTCTGCAGCGCAGTCTGATTGGCGGTGAGCGCGCGGGCGCTGACGTTGAGCAGGCTCATGGCGAGACTTTCGAGCGATGCGTCCGCCGCCGGGCCGCCCCAAGGCGGGACGCGCCCTCCCCCCGGGGGATGGCGTTACAGGCCGAAGGCGTGAAAAGCCGAGGGGTCATGATGTCCGCGCTTCGGCGACGACGGCGCGTTGCTGCCAGTGGGCGGCGCTGGAGATGGCGCGGCTCAGCTTGCTGGCATAGGCCGGGTCGGTGGCGTAGCCGGCGCGTTTGAGCTCGGTGGCGTAGGCGTGGGCCGAATCGGTCTTCTGCCGCGCGGTGGCATAGCGCGGGCTCTCGTTGATCAGCTTGGCGTAGTCGCGGAAGGAATCCTCGGTGGATTCGTAGGCGCGGAACTTGGCCACCACCTTGCGCGGCTGGCCGTTGATGTATTCGGTGGTGGTCACCTCGGCGACCTTGCCCTTCCAGTCGCCGCTGGCCTTCACCCCGAACAGGTTGTTGGCGCTGCTGCCGTCCTTGTTGCGGATCAGGTGCTTGCCCCAGCCGGTCTCGTGGCCGGCCTGGCCCAGCATGAAGGCGGCGGGAATGCCGCTCTCCTGGGCGACGGTGTCGGCGGCCGCGCCCATCTTCTGCACGAAGTCACCCTGGCTGCTGCCGGTGGGCGCCGCCGGTGCAGCGGCCGCGGCGGTGCGGGTGGCCTGCAGGTTGCCCAGCGAGACGGTCGACGGCGGCAGGGTGCCGCCGGCCAGGCCCTGCTGGGCCGAGAGCTGCTTCTCGATCATGGCCGACAGCCCGCCGGGGCGGCCGGACATCTGCACCGCGAACTGCTGGTCGAGCATGTCGGTGCCGAGCTTCTCGCCCTCGCTGTCGTTCATGCCCGACTTCATCGTGGCCTCGCGCATGCTCTTCATCAGCTCGCGCATGAACAGCGATTCGAACTGCTTGGCGGCTTCCTTGATCGCCTTCGGATCGCTCTTGTTGCCGGCGGCCAGCTTCAGCGCGTTGAGCGACTTGGCGTCGGCCGCCAGCGCGCCGTCCGAGGCCGCAGTGCTGCGGCCGCCTCCGAAGGAGAGCGGTGTGGAGGCCGATGAAGTGGAGGCGATCGCCATGGTGTCGGTCCCGGTCGCGGTGTCGTCAGATCACTTCCAGCTCGGCGTTGAGCGCGCCGGCGGCCTTGATGGCCTGCAGGATGGCCAGCAGGTCCTGCGGCGTGGCGCCGAGCGCGTTCAGCGCGCGCACCACGTCGGACAGCTGCGGCGAGGCCGGCACCTGCATCAGGATGCCGGGCTCCTGCTTGATGCTGATGTCGCTCTTCTGGCCGACCACCGTCTGGCCGTTGCTGAAGGCGCCGGGCTGGCTGATGACCGGGGTGGAATTGATGGTGATCGACAGGTTGCCGTGGGCGATCGCGCAGGGGCCGAGGGTGACCGACTGGTTCAGCACGATCGAGCCGGTGCGGGCGTTGATCACCACCTTGGCCGCGGGCGCGGACATCTCCAGCGGGATCTCCTCCAGGTCGGCCAGGAAGCCGACCCGGGCATTGGCGTCCATCGGCGCCTGCACCTGCACCGTGCGGCCGTCGAGGGCACGCGCCAGGCCGCTGCCCAGGCGCCGGTTGATGGCTTCGGCGACGCGGCGGGCGGTCTGGAAGTCGAAGGAATTCAGGTCGAGCTTGATCGAGTCGCCGTCCTGCAGCGGGGTGGGCACCGAGCGCTCCACCTGGCCGCCCTGCGGCACCCGGCCGGCGCTCAGGTGGTTGATCTGCACCTTGCTGCCGCCGGCCGCGGCACCCGCGCCGCCGACCGCCACGTTGCCCTGCGCCAGGGCGTAGATCTCGCCGTCGACGCCGCGCAGCGGGGTGGTGATCAGGGTGCCGCCCTTGAGCGACTTGGAGTTGCCGATCGACGACACGTTGACGTCGATCATCTGGCCCGGCTGGGCGAAGGCGGGCAGCTGCGCGGTGACGATCACCGCGGCCACGTTCTTCAGCTGCAGCTGCGATGCGGTGGCGGCCGGCAGGGTGATGCCGAGCTGCTGCATGTAGTTGGTCAGGCTCTGGGTGGTGAGCGGCATCTGGGTGGTCTGGTCCCCGGTGCCGTCGAGGCCGATGACCAGGCCGTAGCCGGTCAGCTGGTTGGTGCGCACCCCCTGCACCGCGGCGACTTCCTTGATGCGCATCGCCTGCGCCGGCAGGGCGCCGAGCGCCGTGGCGAGGACGGCGGCCAGCAGGGTGGCCAGGCGAAGGAAGGAGGGAGTGCGGAGGGAGGGCATGGGAGAGATTCTCCCGCGCCCTAGAAAGGCAGAACGTTCAAAAAGACCCGGGAAAGCCACCCCATTTGCTGGGCTTCGCCGGCCTGGCCGCGGCCGCGCGAGGCGATGCGCACGTTGGCCACCTGGGTCGACGACACCAGGCTGCCGGCCTGGATGGCGCGCGGATCGACGGTGCCGGAGAAGCGCAGCACGTCGACGTTCTCGTTGACGCCGATCTGTTTCTCGCCGGTGACCACCAGGTGGCCGTTCGGCAGCACCTGCACCACGGTGGCGGTGATGGCGCCGGAGAAGGTGTTGGCGCTCTGGGTGCCGCCCTTGCCGGAGAAGGTGTTGGCGTCGGCCGCGGCGATGGTGGTCTTGGCGGCGAGCGAGGCCGCGCCGAAGAAGGGCAGGGCGGTGATGCCGGCCTTGACGGTGCCGTTCTTGTCGACGGTCGAGGTGGAGGTCTGGCTGGCGCTGACGTTCTCGACGATGTTGATGGTGACGGTGTCGCCGACCAGCCGGGCGCGCCGGTCCTCGAAGGCCTGGCGGTAGGTGGCGGTGCTGAACAGCCCGCCGCTGGCGGCCACCGGCTCGCGCACCGGGTAGACGAACTGCGGCGCCGAGGTGACCGGCATGTCGATCTTCGGCTGCATGGTTTCGCAGCCGGTGGCCAGCAGGGCCGCCGCCGGCAGCAGGGCGAGGAGGAAAAGGCGTTGCATGGGGGGTGTCTCGGTGCGGTGCGGTGGCATCAGATCTGGGCCAGCTTCTGCAGCATCTGGTCGGAGGTCTGGATGGCCTTGCTGTTCATCTCGTAGGCGCGCTGGGTCTGGATCATGCCGACCAGCTCCTGCACCACGTTAACGTTGGAGGTCTCGACAAAACCCTGCATCACCGTGCCCAGGCCGTTGGTGCCGGGGGTGCCGGTCTGCGGCGTGCCGGAGGCGGCGGTCTCGGTGAACAGGTTGGAGCCGCGCGGCTCCAGGCCGGCCGGGTTGATGAAGTTGACCAGCGCGATCGAGCCCACCTGCTGCGGCGTGGCGCTGGTCGGCAGCACCACGCTCACCGCGCCGTCGGCGC
>JAKONS010000278.1 GCA_022701845.1 Burkholderiaceae bacterium | reverse complement strand
TACAGCCGCTCCCGCCAGCGCCTGTGGTTCAAGGGCGAGGAATCCGGCCATGTGCAGACGGTCCACGAGATCCGGATCGACTGCGACAACGACGTGGTGCTGCTGAAGGTGTCGCAGCTCGGCCACGAACCGGGCATCGCCTGCCACACCGGTCGTCACAGCTGCTTCTTCAGTTTGTTGAAAGATGGCGCCTGGACGCCGGTCGACCCGGTGCTCAAAGACCCCGAATCCATCTACAAATGACGACTTCGCAAGACAAGCACGACAGCGCCGGCAGCAGCACCGATGCGCTGGCCCGGCTGGCCGCCGTGATCGACAGCCGCTCGCCGGCCCGCGGCGGCGACCCCGATGCCAGCTATGTCGCGCGGCTGCTGCACAAGGGCCCGGACGCATTCCTGAAAAAAATTGGGGAAGAGGCCACCGAGGTGGTGCTGGCCGCCAAGGATGCCGACCATGGCGGCGACCGGCAAAAGGTGGTCAACGAAGTGGCCGATCTGTGGTTTCACTGCATGGTCGCGCTGTCGCACTACGGCTTGACGCCGGCCGACGTGGTGGCCGAATTGGAGCGTCGCGAGGGCACCAGCGGCATCGAGGAAAAGTCGCTGCGCAAGGTGCGGGCGCGCGAAGCGGCCGAACGTGGCGGCTGATGCTGCCCAGCCGATCAGATCCGAAAGCGAACAAGGAACGACATGGATGATTTTCGTACCCCGGTTGCCGTGCCGCCGAACCGGCCCGATTCCAGCCTGGCCACGGTCGGCTGGATCAGCTACATCCTGCACCTGATCGTGGCGGTGGCCGCAGTGGTGCCGACGGCGCAGGCTTCGGTCGCGCTGCTGCTGATCGCGCTGGTGCTCGACCTGGTCAAGCGCCACGACGCGGTCGGCACTTGGCAGGAATCGCATTTCCGCTGGCGCCTGCGTTCGGTGATCTGGGCCGGCGCGCTCTATCTGCTCACCTCGTGGCTGTGGCTGCTGTTCCTGATTCCCGGCTGGATCGCCTGGACGCTGATCTCGGTATGGTTCCTCTACCGCATCCTGCTCGGCATGGTGCGCATGAACCGCCGCCAGCCGATGGACGCCTGAACCAGCGACTCGCCCCACCATGAGCACCACGCCCGCGCGCCACGACCCCGACTGCCTCTTCTGCAAGATCACCGCTGGCGCGATTCCGTCGCGCAAGGTCTACGAAGACGCGGAGCTGTTCGCCTTCCACGACATCCATCCGGCTGCGCCGGTGCATTTCATGATCGTGCCCAAGGCCCACATACCGTCGCTGGCGCATGCCGAGGCCGCCGATGCGGCACTGCTGGGCCGCATCCTGCTGCTGGCGCCCCGACTGGCGCTGGAGCAGGGCTGCAACCCCTATCCCGACGGCGGCTTCCGGGTCGCCATCAACACCGGTACCGAAGGCGGGCAGGAGGTGCACCATCTCCACGTTCATGTCATGGGCGGGCCACGACCCTGGCAGCGCGGTTGAGTACCCTGCGGTGCTTCCGGCCCGGGTTTGAGGGCCTTTGCGGCCGAGGGTGCATCGCACACCCCTAAAATCACATTCATCCTTAGGAGATATTCATGGGTTCGTTTTCGATATGGCACTGGTTGATCGTGCTGCTGATCGTGGTGATGGTCTTCGGCACCAAGAAGCTGAAGAACATCGGCTCCGATCTCGGCGGTGCGGTAAAGGGTTTCAAGGACGGCGTGAAGGACGGTTCGGTCGATCCGGCCGAACCCGCGGTGCCGCCGTCCTCCGCCCATGTGGCGCATTCGACGACCGCTGCCGACAAGGCCCCGATCGACGTCGAAACCAAGACCCGTTCTTGAGGTCTTCGGCACGCACTGACACGGACGGCGCAGCATGATCGACATCGGTCTGTCGAAGATGGCGCTGATCGGCGCGGTGGCGTTGATCGTCATCGGGCCCGAGAAGCTGCCCCGTGTCGCACGCACCGTGGGCACACTGCTGGGCAAGGCCCAGCGCTATGTCAACGACGTCAAGAGCGAAGTCAACCGGTCGATGGAGCTCGACGAGCTTCGCAAGATGAAGGACACGGTCGAGTCCGCGGCACGCGATGTGCACCAATCGGTGCAGACCCATGCCAGCGAGTTCAACAACTCCTGGGACGATAGCGCCAGCAACTCGATCGCGTCGCAGACCCATGTCGAGCCGCTGCCGCCGCAGTACCGGCATCCGGGCAAGAACTGGCGGGTCAAGCGCGGTGCCACGCCGCAGTGGTACAAGGCCCGGGCCGGCGTGCGCAAGCAGGCGCAGTCCGGCGCAGCGCGGGTGGCCCGCCACCGCCCGAAAAAAATCAACTAAGAACACCGGCGGCGCCGCATTCGCTCCAGCCCGCCAGCCCCCATGCCAGATTCCTCACGCGACGACGAACTCGCCGGCACCGAACAGCCCTTCGTAGAGCACCTGATGGAGCTGCGCGACCGGCTCGTGAAGGCGCTGATCGCGGTCGGTATCGCCGGTGGGGTGCTGTTCTTCTTTCCCGGACCCGGCGCGTTGTACGACCTGCTGGCCGCACCGCTGATCGCGCATCTGCCGCAGGGGGCGACGCTGATCGCCACTTCGGTGATCTCGCCCTTCATGGTGCCGTTGAAGATCCTGATGATGGCGGCCTTCCTGTGCGCCTTGCCGGTGGTGCTCTACCAGGTGTGGTCGTTCGTGGCGCCGGGCCTGTACCTGCACGAGAAGAAGCTGGTGTTGCCGCTGGTCGTCTCGTCGAGCGTGCTGTTCTTCATCGGCATGTCGTTCTGTTATTTCTTCGTCTTCGGCAAGGTGTTCGCGTTTATTCAAAGCTTCGCGCCGAAGAGCATCACCCCGGCGCCCGACATCGAGGAATACCTGAGCTTCGTGCTCACCATGTTCATGGCTTTCGGCATCGCCTTCGAAGTGCCGATCGTGGTGGTGGTGCTGGCGCGTTTGGGCATCGTCAGCATCGAGAAGCTGAAGTCGTTCCGGGGCTACTTCGTGGTGGGCGCATTCGTGGTCGCCGCGGTGGTTACTCCGCCGGATGTGGTGTCGCAGCTCTCGCTGGCGATTCCGATGTGCATCCTGTACGAGGTCGGCATCTGGGCGGCGCGCATTTTCATCCGCAACACCAAGGCGCCGGATACCGACGAAAAGGTCGACACGCCGGCCTGACGTCGGCGTCGCCGACATCGGCATGCGCAGCAAAAAGGGCGGTCTCTGCGGACCGCCCTTTTTGCGTTTTGGCCTGCTGGCCAGGGATGCTGCTCAGCCGCCCAGGTAGGCGTCCTGCACTTTGGGGTTGCCCAGCAGGGCCGCACCAGTGTCGGCCAGCACGATCTTGCCGGTCTCGATGACATAGCCCTGGTCGGCGATCTTCAACGCCTGGCGCACGTTCTGCTCGACCAGGAAAATCGTCAGACCGCCCTGGTTGATGGTGCGCAGGGTGCGAAAGATGTCCTGCACGATGATCGGTGCCAGCCCCATCGACGGCTCGTCGAGCAGCAGCACCCGCGGCCGTGCCATCAGGGCGCGGCCGATGGCCAGCATCTGCTGCTCTCCGCCCGAGAGGTTGCCCGCCAGGCCGGCGCGGCGCTCGGCCAGCCGCGGGAACAGGCCATAGACGTATTCGAGGTCCTGAGCACGCT
>JAKONS010000260.1 GCA_022701845.1 Burkholderiaceae bacterium | reverse complement strand
GCGGCGGGCATACCGGTGGAGGTGGTCAACAAGGTCACCGAAGGCCGCCCGCACGTGGTCGACATGATCAAGAACAACGAGATCGTGATGGTGGTCAACACCGTCGAAGAGCGCCGCAACGCGATCTCCGACTCGCGCCAGATCCGCACCTCGTCGCTGCTGGCCCGGGTGACCACCTTCACCACCATCTCGGGGGCCGAGGCGGCGGTCGAGGGCCTGGCGCATGTCGACGGGCTGGGCGTGATCTCGGTGCAGGAAATGCATGCGCAGCTGACGGCTTGAGCGCACCGGTTCCACTACCCACCACCGCGCAGGCACGGCCCTTCATGGAACAACAGATCGTCTCTCGAGAGCTCGCCGACTGGACCGCAGCCCAGGCCGACCCCGGCCTGATCGCCGCGGTGGAGGCGGGCAAGGTGCTGTACTTTCCGCGCATGCACTTCGCGATGTGGCCACAAGAGGCGCAGCTGCTGCGGGCCGATCTGCTGGCCAAAGGCAAGCGCAACATCAGCGTCGATGCCGAAGGCACGCTCAAGGGCGCTGCCGGCAGCACCGAGGAGTTGAAGGTGCTGGCCGGCATGATCGTGCGATTTCGCGAGCATGCGCAGGCGCTGGTGCACGGGCTGCTGCCCGGCTATACGCCGCACTTGCGGATGGCGCCGACCAGCTTCCGGCCGGCGCAGGTCGAAAGCCGTGCGCAGTCCTGGCGCGCCGACGATCGACGGCTGCACATCGATGCCTTTCCGTCGCGACCCAACCGGGGGGAGCGCATCCTGCGGGTGTTCGCCAACATCAATCCCGCCGGCCAGCCGCGTACCTGGCGGGTGGGCGAGCCATTCGAGGACGTGGCGCGTCGCTATCTGCCGGACGTCAAGCCGTACCGGCGCTGGCAGGCGCGCCTGCAGCAAAAGATCGGCATCACCAAGTCGCTGCGCAGCGAATACGACCACCTGATGCTGCAGCTGCATGACGGCATGAAGGGCGATGCCGACTACCAGAAGGACGCACCACAGGTCACCATGCCGTTCGCTGCGGGATCGGCCTGGGTGTGCTTCTCCGACCAGACGCCGCATGCGGTGATGGGAGGCCAGTTCATGATGGAGCAGACCCTCCATCTGCCCCCTGAGGCGCAATACAATCCAGCATCCAGTCCGCTCGCGATCCTGACGCGGCTGGCGGGGCATCCGCTCGTTCCCTGAGCATGCCCCGGGGCGATCAAGCCCTCCCTCATTTCACCGCCGGACCTTTCCCGTCCGGCGTTTTGTTTTTGGAGCGAAGAACACCATGACGACCATCCCCATCACCAAGCGCGGTTCCGAAAAACTGAAAGACGAACTGCACAAGCTGAAGACGGTCGAGCGGCCCGCCATCATCCAGGCGATCGCCGAAGCCCGGGCCCAGGGCGACCTGAGCGAGAACGCCGAATACGACGCGGCCAAGGACCGCCAGGGCTTCATCGAGGGCCGTATCCAGGAAGTCGAGGGCAAGCTCTCGGCCGCGCAGATCATCGACCCCTCCGCCGTCGACGCCGAAGGCAAGATCGTCTTCGGCGCCACGGTCGATCTGGAGGACGAGGACTCCGGCGACAAGGTCACCTACCAGATCGTCGGCGAGGACGAGGCCGATCTGAAGCTGGGCCTGATCAACGTATCGAGCCCGATCGCCCGTGCGCTGATCGGCAAGCAGGAAGGCGACAGCGCCAGCGTGCAGGCGCCGGGCGGTGTGCGCAGCTACGAGATCGTCGCCGTCCGCTACGCCTGAGATGGTGCAGCACCGCCGCTTCTGCACGGTCGTCGCCGCCCTGTGGTGGGGCAGCCTGACCACGGTCGGCTTCTATGTGGTGCCGATGTTGTTCTCGCAGTTGCAGCCGACGGCACTGGCCGGCCAGACGGCAGCGAAATTATTCAGCGGGCAGACCTGGATCAGTGCGGTGTGCGCACTGTTGCTGCTGGTGGTCTCCCGCGGCCGTGGACGCCACGAACCGGGTGACGCGGCGACCCCGGCAACGCCGATGGCTTTCGGCTGGATCGCGCTGGTTCTGGCCGGCATGTTGCTGGCCCTGTTGTCCGAATTTGCGGTCTCGCCGCGCATCGTGGCGCGCGACAACCTTCGCCTCTGGCATTCGGTCGGCAGCGCGTTCTATATTGCTCAATGGGCATGCGCCGGATGCGCATTCTGGCGCCTGCTCCCCTCAGGCGCCGCCTCCGACATCCGCTAGACCGGCCTTAAGCCTTCCAGTGCTCGCCCACCCAGCGGGCCGGCTTGATGAAGCGAAAGCGTCGATTGCGTTGTCCGTGCAGCGCATCGGGCGGGTTGCATTCGCCGTGGAACACCACCACCCGCGCATCGTGCGGAATGCCAGGTTCGCGCCAGTAGTTCAGCGGCCAGTTCGGAATGCTGTGGTACTTGAAGCTGGGGCACCAGCGTGCGGGCCAATACCCCAGCTTCGCCTGCTTGTGCAGGTAGTCCGACAGGTAGGCCTGCTCGTTGCGAAAGCGCAGTCGTATCTCGTCTTCGTGCGCATGAAAATGCGAGAGCACATCGGCATGGGCGCCGATCTCGAAGCGGTACACCGACGAATTGCCGGTCACCCGCCACGGGCGTTTGTAGTCCTTGATGATGAGGAATTCGCCCGGCTCGTCGAAGAATCCGTCCAGGCTGCCCACTACCACCACGTCGACATCCAGGTACAGCGCGGTACCGCGCAGGCCATGCAGATCTGCAGCGAAGGTGGTCAGCTTGCGCCATGCCCGATCGGGTACGCCCGGCTTTTCCGGCTTGAGCGGCATCTCCGGAATCGGCAGGCAGGTGACCTCGGGCCGGATGCCGACACTGTCGTCGGTCAGGCAGACGAAGCGGAACTCGCCGCGAAGGTGGCGGCGCACCATGCCGTACAGGTTGTTGACATAGTCGGGGCCGTATTTGGTGCCCCATTTCATGCACAGCACGGTGCGCTGGCGTTCGGTCGCTCGCATGGCCGGCAGAGTCTCAGTCGGCTTGTCGTTTCTTGATCGACTTCTGCAGCACCTTGGCGCGCTTGACCTGGCCGCCCTGGGTAAGGCGCTGATTGCCCAGCACCCGCAGCGTCTTGACCTCGGGGCGCTGACCGCCTCGGCCGTACTTCAGCACCTTGACGTCCTTCGGGCCCGGCATACGGTCGTCGTCGGTGCCGCTGCGTTCCTTCTCGACCGGCGGGCGCCATAGCACCAGCAGTTTGCCGATGTGCTGGATGGGGGCCGCACCCAGGTCGGCGGCCAGGGTCTGGAACATCAGTTCACGGCCCGGGCGGTCGTCGGAGGCGACCCGCACCTTGATGAGGCCATGGGAGTTCAACGCTGCGTCGATCTCCTTCTGGACGGCGGGCGTGAGGCCGTCGGAACCAACGATCACCACCGGGCTGAGGTGGTGGGCATCGGCGCGCTTCTCGCGCCGTTCGGCAGGGGTCAGGGAAATCAGGGGCATGACCGTATTATCCAAGCTTATGTCCAAGCCCCTCAGTTCGATTTTCCGTGCTGCTGCGAGACATGCGGAGCACCGATGAAGGTCAAAACGAATTCCAAGAAGGTCAACAAGGCCTGGCTCAACGATCACGTCAACGACACCTATGTGAAGCTGGCCGCCCGCGAGGGCTACCGCGCGCGAGCCGCGTACAAGCTCAAAGAGATCGACGAGCTGTTCGGCCTGATCAAGCCCGGCCACCTGGTGGTCGACCTGGGTTCCACTCCGGGGGCCTGGAGCCAGTACGTCCGGCGGCGCATGTCGCCGAGCGGTGCGGCGGTGGGCGAACTCGACGGCACCATCGTCGCCCTCGACCTGCTGCCGATGGCGCCGATCGAGGGCGTGCAGTTCATCCAGGGCGACTTCCGCGAAGAGGCGGTGCTGGCCCAGCTGCAGGAGGCGATGGCCGGCGGCATCGCCGACGTCGTGGTGTCCGATATGGCGCCCAATCTGTCCGGCATCGAATCGTCGGACGCTGCCCGCATTGCTCATCTGGTCGAGCTGGCGGTGGAGTTCACCCAAAAACACATGAAGCCGGAAGGTGCATTGGTGGTGAAGGTCTTTCACGGCAGTGGTTACAACGAACTGGTGAAACTGTTCAAAGATACCTTCAAGATCGTGAAGCCGGTGAAGCCGAAAGCGTCGCGCGACAAATCGTCGGAGACGTTTCTGGTCGGCATAGGCCTCAAATCGACAACAGCCCATTGACCGTTCCCGAGCACGGCATTCTTCGCCGCTATCGGACGGATTCAAATTCCTTAAAACCCGCGCGCACCCAGGGGACAGCACCCGCCGAAATGGCGGCTCGCTACCTTGAAACCCCTAGAATGCGTCACACATAGGTCATCGATGTCCCCCCACGTACCCGACCGGAGCCTCGCTTGAACAATCAGTGGTTTTCCAAGATAGCCGTATGGCTGGTGATCGCCATGGTGCTGTTCACCGTATTCAAACAATTCGACGCGCGCGGCAATGCCGGCGCCGGCTATATCGGCTATTCGGATTTTCTCGAAGAGGTGCGCGGTAATCGAAT
>JAKONS010000232.1 GCA_022701845.1 Burkholderiaceae bacterium | reverse complement strand
CATCCAATGACCAGCCACGATTGAGAACAGACGCTCGCCTGCAAGCAGGTGTAGGTTAGTCGACATTTGTGATCTCGGAGTGCCGAGGTCGCTCGCTCACAATTTTGCATGCCGCATCGTGCGCTCCAACTCTTTAAAAGTTAAAGCTGAAGTCATCAGAGATTTACTTTGCTGCGACTGCCAGCTATCATCTCGCCATTGGAGATGGCATTCCTCCACGAACCGCAGCGGCATCGCCCGCAGCTAATGATGTCTACAGACACCTGATCACATCACAGGACTGTAGGCCATCGCGTTCACATCTGCTTTGCTGGTCGATCAGGCCTTGTTTTTGTTCCTGATCCACATGACCAACTTTCGCCGACCCGAACAACTCGAACTTCTGTCCTACATTGGCAAGTGGCTTGTCATCTCCAGCGTCGTCGCCTTTTTAGCCGGCTCCGCCTCGGCCTTCTTCCTTTTTGGCCTTGACTGGGCCACCAAATGGCGAGAAGCACACTGCCAAGTCATCTGGCTTCTGCCGCTGGCGGGCTTTGTCGTAGGGTGGATCTACCACCGCTTGGGTAAGTCGGTGGACTCTGGCAATAACCTAATCATCGACGAGATTCACGATCCAAAGAAGGTCGTGCCTTTGCGGATGGTGCCGTTGGTGTTGGGGGGCACTGTGATCTCGCATCTTTTTGGAGCTTCCGTGGGGCGCGAAGGTACCGCTGTGCAAATGGGCGGCGCGCTGGCGGACCAGCTTACGCACCTGTTCCGCCTGAAGCATGAAGACCGCCGCATCCTGCTCATGGCCGGCATCAGCGCGGGCTTTGCCTCGGTGTTCGGCACGCCGCTTGCTGGCGCTATTTTCGGCTTGGAGGTGCTGGCCATCGGCCGCATGCGCTACGACGCTTTGTTCCCCTGCACGGTGGCCGCCATCGTGGCTGACCAAGTCGGACTGGCGTGGGGTGTTCATCACACGCACTATGGCATTACGGAAGTGGCTCCGGTCGCCTTCTGGAGCGTGGTCGCCATTATTGCCGCGGGCATCGTGTTCGGCCTGGTCGGGCTGGTTTTCGCCACGGCTACGCACATGCTCAACGCGTTAATGAAGCGCTGGATCGCCTACCCGCCCCTGCGCCCACTGCTGGGTGGCATCGTCGTTGCAACGGCCGTCTGGGCCGTCGACGGTTACCGCTACATTGGCATGGGCATTCCGACGATCGTGCAGTCCTTCCAAGCGCCTGTCGCGCCATGGGACTTCCTGGGCAAACTGGTTCTCACTGTGGTGTCGCTAGGCACCGGGTTCAAGGGCGGCGAGGTTACGCCACTTTTCTACATCGGTGCCACCTTGGGCAACGCGATGGCGCCGTTGCTGCATCTGCCGTTTTCAATGCTGGCCGCCATCGGTTTTGTCGCGGTGTTCGCCGGCGCGGCCAATACGCCGGTTGCCACCATAGTCATGGCTGTGGAGCTTTTTGGGCCGGCCATCGGCCCGCTCGCTGCGATAGCCTGTGTCGCCAGCTATCTGGTATCAGGTCACACAGGCATCTATCACGCCCAGCGCGTGGGTCACAGCAAGCACCGCCAAGCCTTGCCGGAAGAACTTCGGATCGCGGACATCGCCCAGTTCCGCCGCAAGCAGGCGCAAGAGAAGAAGGACGCTGCCTCGGTGGAGAAGAAGTGATGACGACGCAGCGCCACATTTGCACGCATGACTTGACCGCTCTGCGCCTGTACTTTCCTGCCAACAGCCGTGCCGCGCCCACGCGCTTCTGGCGCCGACTGAGCGCACCGGCGCTCGCGCAGCATTTGCTGGGGGTTGCCCGTCGCTCGGGCATTCAGCAAGCGCTGCTATACCAGATCGGCTTGGGCTACTTGCCGAGGGAGCGGCTGACCCACCTTCACCTTGAAGGCCATGCCATGTGGCATCCCCAATGTCTGAACTTGCTCGACTCCGAAGAACAATTTCGGGCTTTCATGCAAGAGCATGCGCTAGAGCTGCGCAAGGTGCGAGCAGTGCATTTCTCTTGCGAGCTTCCAGTGACTGTCCCTGAGCCAAGTTCTACAGCGGGCCCATGAACCATGCTGACAACCATTGTTGCTATCAGCATGGGCGTAGCCGCAGGCGCGGTACTGCGTTGGTTGTTGAGCGCTGCCATGAACGTGCTTGTTCCGCACTGCTTCTGAGCACGCTCGCGGCCAACCTGCAACTGGCCCTCGGCGCTACCCTTTCCACCAAGCGCTGGCCGCTCCGATCCGCAACGCGCTCCGCCTGCGGGACGATCCTGATCATCAACCAGATGTCGGCTGCCGGTGTCATCACACTGCCTGGCATGGATCCAGTCGAGGCCGTGAAATGCCAGATCCTGCGGCTGTTCCTGCTCACCGGCGCCGGTGGTCTCGCATCGGCGGGTGCCGTCTATCTGGCGGCGAGAGCCGTAACCGACGACCGACATCGACTGTGGGCAGATCGCCTGAAGTAGCGCCAAGTAGCACTGCAACCCTGGGCAGAAAAATCCCCGAATCAAAGAAGCTTATGAACAGGCCCCCTTGCTTGCGCTCTCGTCTGGCACTCGCTACCGCATTTGCTATTTCCATCGACCTGGATCAGGGCAGCCACGTCGCCCGACCCGCATGCCGACAGGCAGGACGATTGAATGTATCGACGCCACGATCGCAGGTGCGACTGCTGCTCATCCGGCACGGTGAGTCCGAATGGAACCGGGAACAGCGTTTCACCGGATGGGCCGACGTGGGTCTGACGTTACGGGGCATGCATCAAATGCAGGAAGCCGGCCGGGCGATTCGGCAGTCAGGTCTGGTCGTGGACCGCGTCTTCTCCTCCGTGCTGGTTCGTTGTGTATCGTCTGTCGACGTCTTCCTGCTCACAGCAGAATGTCCATCGATAACACGCACAGCCGACTGGCGGCTGAACGAGCGGCACTACGGCGCATTGACGGGGTCATCCAAGGCCGAAGCCATCGCTCGGTACGGTGCCGATCAGG
>JAKONS010000218.1 GCA_022701845.1 Burkholderiaceae bacterium | reverse complement strand
CCGGGCGCCGCGCGGCGCGAACCGGGCGACGACAGCACCTGCACCGGCGTGTCGCCGTTCAGGCGCTGCAGCACCACCGTCTCCGCGCCGTTGAGCGTGGAGAGGTAGGCGGTCAGGCCGCTGCGGGCGGAGATGTCCTGCAGGGTCTCCCGGCAGGCGTCGTCCAGCGGGGTGGCCGAGTAGGCGGCGCGCGCGGCCTGGCCCAGCAGCACGCCGGCGCGATAGCGGCGGGTCTCGGCATGCTGGTCGAGCAGGCCGTAGCGCGTCATCTGGTTGAGCAGATGCGAGACCGAGCTTTTGGGCAGATCCAGGCGTGCCGCGGCCTCGGTGAAGCTGAGGTCGTCGGTATCCGCGGCGAAAAGCTGCAGCACGCGTTGCACGTTGCCCAGGATGCTCATGTGTTCGAAAATATTGAACTGCGGTTCGGGTATTTCGTAATGTTAGTGAGGGATGGGTGGTGGGGCAAGCCGGAAGACGCGCTCACCCGCCGCGCCATGCGCGCAGCCAGCCCAGCCCGGCGCGGGTCCCTGCCGCCGGGCGGTATTCGCAGCCCACCCAGCCGGCGAACCCCAGCCGGTCGAGCTCGGCGAACACCCAGCCGAAATCGACCTCGCCGGCATCCGGCTCCTGGCGATCCGGCACGCCCGCGATCTGGATGTGGCCGACCCGGCCGGTCGGCAGATGGCGCCGCAGCCGGGCGGTCAGGTCGCCTTCCATGATCTGGCAGTGGTAGAGGTCCATCTGCACCTGCAGGAAGGGGCTGCCGATCTCGGCGACCACCGCATGCGCCTCGTCCTGCAGGTTCAGGAAATACCCGGGCATGTCGCGGGTGTTGATCGGCTCCACCAGCAGCGTCACGCCGGCGGCGGCGGCCTCTGCCGCGGCCCGGCGCAGGTTGGCGACATAGGTGGCGCGCAGGGCGGCGCGGTCGGCATCGGCCGGCGCCCGGCCGGCCATGACATGCACCCGCGGGCAGCGCAGCACGGCGGCGTAGTGCAGCGCCTGCGCGATGCCGGCGCGGAATTCCGCCTCGCGGCCGGGCAGCGCCGCCATGCCGCGCTCGCCGGCGTCCCAGTCGCCGGGCGGGGCGTTGAACAGCACCTGCTGCAGGCCGTGGTCGGCCAGCAGGCCGGCCAGCCGCTCGGCCGGCCAGGCGTAGGGAAACAGGCATTCGACGCCTTCGAAGCCGTCCTGCGCCGCGGCGGCGAAGCGCTCGGGGAAGTCGAACTCGGTGTACATCGTGCTGAGGTTGGCGGCGAATCGGGGCATGGCGGGAACCGGTGAATGGAACAGGGAGGCGACGGCGCGGGCGGCGGCCCTGCAGGGGCGCCGGGCGGGCCGCGCAGCGTAGCAAGCGGGCCGCGCGCCTCAGCCGCCCGGGCGCGCCTTGCCCGGCAGGTCGAGTGCGCCGACCTCGGCGCACGCCAGCCCCCGGCGGCTCATCACCCGCGGTACCAGGACCGCGCGCCACTGCTGTTCGAAGGCCGCCACCGCGTCGAGATACGCAGCATGGCCGGCGGCGTCGGTGCCGGCCTGCCGCTGCCCCCACAGCACCAGGGCCAGCCCGGGAGACAGCCAGGACCACCGGCCGACGAACGCCGCCTGCCGGGCGCGGCTGTCGGCGAAGCGCGCGGCCATCGGCTGCAGCCGGCGGTCCTGCTCCAGCACCCGCGGCAGGAAGCTGGCGGGCCATGCGGCGGGCGCGGCGCCGGCCGCGGCCAGCCCGGGATGGGCGGCGTACCAGGCCGCCGCCAGCGCTGCCTCGTGGTCCTCGGCATGCTGCTGCGCCGCCCGGATCTCCACCACCGCCGCCAGCCGCGACGGCACGGGAGCGCGGGCGCCGGCCAGCGCGGCCAGCACCGCCGGCACCGCGAAGGTCGACGCCAGCCACAGGCCGAGGGACGCCAGCAGGGCGGTGGCGGCGGAGACCGGCACGCACGACAGCAGGCCGCCGAGCGCCACCCACACCGCGCTGAACGCTGCCAGCGCGCCCAGCCATGCCAGCGCCACCCGGCCATCGGCGCCCGGGTCGAGCGCCAGCGCGGGCAGGCTGGCGGCGGCGGCCACGCCCCAGAGCGCCAGCAGCCGCCAGCCGAGCGCGGCCAGCAGCACCGGCCACAGCCCGCTGCCGGCCTGCACCCGCAGCAGGCCCAGGCGGCCCGCCTCGCGTTCTTCCTGCAGCAGTCCGGCGCACAGCGTCAGCGCCACCAGGGGCAGCAGCAGGGCGACCACCGCGGGCAGGCCCGGCAGGCCGCTGTCGGTCAGCAGCGGATTGCGCAGCCGATCGGTATCGCCCGCCTCGGTATGCCGACTGTCCAGCGACGCCCGCACGCGGGTCGGCAGATGGCGCAGGTTCGACACACCCAGGACCAGGCCGGCGGTGACCGGCATGCGGGTGGCGCCGAGCGCGCCGCGGCCCAGCTGGTAGGTGGCGATCGCCCGGCTCGGCGCCGGGTCGGCCGCGCGGCAGAAGGCGGCGGTGGCGTCGGCCAGGGCGGCGGCGTGGGCCGCGTCCTCGGCTGCCGCGGCGTTGCGCCAGGCGCGCGCCTCCAGGCCGGCCGCGAGCGCGGCGCCCAGCAGGGCCAGAAACAGCAGGCCCAGCGCCAGCCAGGCGGCCGGCAGGCGGCGCAAGCGCAGGCCTTCGGCGCGCCAGTGGTGCCGTTCGGGGAGAAACCTCATGGCTTGAGCCTCCTGCCGGCGACCACCAGGGCGCCCAGCGCCGCCGCGCACCATGCCACCAGCAGCGACCCGTCGGCCGCGGCGCTGCGCAGCGAGAAAGCGGTGTCCGGCGGCGTGTAGCGCCAGGACGGCATCGCCTGCCATTGCGCGTCGCCGGCATAGCGGCTCTCGAACGAGGTGACGCCGCGGGTGGCCCGCAGATCCCAGTCGTCGATCCAGGTGGTGAACCGCTGCCGGTAGGCCTCGGCCGCTTCCTCGAAGTGACGCCGGTGCGCCAGGTCCGTCTGCGCCAGCGCACTGCCCACCGCACGCATCGGCACGAACGGGCCGAGCGCGCCGGCCCACCGCAGCAGGCGCTGCTGGCGCTGCTGCGCCTCCCACAGGCGCTGGAAATGCAGCGCATGCACCCGCGTGGCATAGGCGTCGCGAAACAGCCTGCGCCGCGCGTTCGCGCCATAGGGCAGGTCGTCGAGCCGCTGCACGCCGGCGTCGGCCAGCAGCGCGGCGTCGAAATCCTGCAGGCGCTGCCGCGCCGAGCCGTCGCCCGGCAGGCCGTGTTCGATGTCGTGGTGGATGGCGGCGCGAAACGCGGCGCCGGTCGGCAGGGGCGTGGCCTGGTCCACCACCGAGGCGGCCAGCCGCGGCACCAGGAAGACCCCGGCCACCCACAGCGCCGACAGCACCAGCAGCGCGCTGCGCGCACTGCGCGCCAGCGTCGACACCAGCACCGTCGCCGCCGCCCAGGTGGCGTAGTAGATGCCCAGCCCGGCGCCCAGCCAGCCGGCCGCGGCCCGGCCGGAGCGGTCCACCGACAGCCAGGCGCCGAGCGCCAGTGCCGGCAGCAGCACCAACGCCACCGCCAGGCTCAGGCCCAGCCATTTGCCGGCCACCAGCCGCACCCCGTCGACGCCGCAGGCCTGCAGCAGGCGCAGGGTGCCGCGCTCGCGCTCGCGGATCACCGTGCCGTGACCCAGCACCGCGATCAGCAGCGGCACCAGCGCGAACAGCACGAAGCCCGGCGTGAGGCCGCCCAGGCCGAGCGACGGCGCCTCGTCGGCGGCGGGCGCGAACAGGGCCATGTTGCGCTTGTGCGGCTCCAGCCAGAGGGCCTGGCCGAGTTGCCGGTCCACCCCGGGCTCGACCACCGACAGGGCCGCCCGCGGCTTGAAGGCATAGAGGCCGAAGTGGGCGGCGCGGTGCGGATTGCGGTCGCCCTGGTGGTCCCACTGCGCGCGCGCGGCCTGCTCGGCCTGCAGGCGCCCGGTCTCGGCGGCGCCGCGCTGCTGGGCGGCGGCGAACAGCACCGCCACCAGCAGCAGGCCGACGACCGCGCCGAAGGCCGGCAACCTGCCGTCGCGCAGCAGCGAGCGGGCCTCCTGCCAGGCGATGGCGGCGATCATGGCCGGCCCCCGGCGACCGGGCCGCGGGCGTGGGCCAGGTAGATGCGCTCCAGCGCGCCGTGGTCCATGGCGCGGGCGTCGAATTCGGCCACCCGCCGGCCTTCGCGCAGGATGCCGACGCGGTCGGCTACCTGCAGCGCGTTGAACAGGTCGTGGGTGGTCATCAGGATCGCCATGCCGTCGGCGCGCGCCTGCAGCAGGCCCTGCGCGAAGTCGTGGGCGGCGGCCGGGTCGAGGCCGGAGGTGGGCTCGTCGAGCAGCATCGCCCGGGCGCGGCGGGCCCGTGCGATGGCCAGGCCCACCTTCTGCCGCATGCCTTTCGAATAGCCCGACACCCGCCGCCCGCACGCCGCGGCCGGCAGGCCCGCCGCCGCCAGGGCCGCGCGCGCTGCGGCCGGCGCCACCGTCAGCCCCGACAGGGTGCAGAAATACCGCAGGTTCTCCTCGCCGCTCAGGTGCGGATAGAGCGCCACGTTCTCCGGCAGGTAGGCCAGCCGCGCGCGCGCCTGCCGCGGCTGGCGCGATGCGTCGATGCCGTCGACCAGCGCCGCGCCGCCGGCTGCCGGCACGAACCCCAGCAGGGCGTCGAGCGTGGTGGTCTTGCCGGCGCCGTTGCCGCCGAGCAGCGCATAGATGCAGCCGGCCGGCACCGCCAGGTCGAGCGCATCGAGCGTGACCCGGCCGCCCCGGCGCACGGTGAGGCCGCGTGCTTCCAGCACGGGTGCGTCGGCCGCCATCAGAAGAAGTGGCGCAGCGTGGCGCCGAAGACGCTGCGCGGCACCGGCGACACCATCAGCCCGGCGGCGCTGCCATAGGCGATCTCGGTGCCGTAGCGGTGCGGCTGGAAGGTGGCGTAGAGCGACAGCTGGGTGGATTTCCAGTCGTAGCTGGCCCGCAGGTCGTAGCGGGTGAACACGGGCATGGTGCGCTCCAGCGTGGTCGGGGTGCCGACGTAGTAGGGGATGTCCGAGATCAGGTAGGCGTCGGCGTTGAGCGTCAGCTGGCCCTCGCCCAGGCGCATCCGGTGCTGCGCGCCGCCCTTGACCTGCGTGGCGGGAACCGACAGCCGGGCGCCGGTGTTGGCCGCCGGGTTGTTGGCCCTGGCTTCGAGGATGCGGCCCAGGCTGGCATAGAGGCTGGTCGTGGCGGCCAGGCGCCACCGGGTCTCCAGCTCGAAACCCTTGCGGGTGGTGTCGCCGACCGAGCGGAAGGAGCCGTCGGCCTGACCGACGATCTCGTCGCTGTTCTCGATGTAGTACGCCGCGCCCGATACCGTCCAGTCGCGCAGCGGAGCCGCGGTGAAACCGGCGTCGTAGGAGCGCACCTTGCTCGGGTCGACCCGGCTGACGACACCGCCGGCAGCGCCCAGCGGGCCGGTCGCGCCGCTGGAGCTGATCTGCTCGGCGGCCGGCGAGCGCATGCCCTCGGCCACGTTGGCGAACAGTTCCAGCTGCGGCAGCACCGTCCAGGAGGCGCCCAGCTTCGGCGTGAACACGCCCCGCCGGTAGTCGGTGCCGGCCGCCGGCAGCTTGAGGTTGTCGATGTCGTAGTCGAAGCGGTCGTAGCGCATGCCGGCGCTCAGCTTGACCGCCTGCACCGGCTTCCACTGGCCCTGGGCGAACACGCCGTAGGTCAGCAGGTCGAGCCGCTGCGCATTGACATAGCTGGCGGTCGGCACCCGGTTGGCGAAGATGCGGCGCGAGGCGTCGCCCCGGTCGCGACGCAGTTCGGCACCCACGGCCAGCGCGGCGTTGCCGAACGCCAGGTGGTAGAGGCCGCGGGCGCCGAAGATGTCGCGGTCGTCCACGCCCACCGTGTGGTTGGTGGCGTTGGCGGTGATGGCGCGGGTGCGCTCGAAGCTCTCGGCATAGGCGGTGGCGTGCCAGCCCTCCTCGCCGGAGGCCGGGGCCCGGTTCACCACCAGGCTGGTGCGGCGGGCCGAGCCGAAGCCGGGGTTGCCGGCCTGGGTCGAGCGCGGGCCGACCAGGCCGCGCTGCAGGTCGGGCAGCAGCAGGTAGCCGGCGGCCTCGAAGTCGGCGGTATAGCGGGTGAAACGCAGGCTGTAGCGGCCGTCGGCGCGCTGGCTGGAGAGCTTCCAGGACAGGCTGTCGCGGTCGGTGCGCGAGGCGTCGCGGTAGCCGTCGGCGCGGTAGAGGTCGGCTACCAGCAGCGACTGCACCTGCGCGAATGCGTTGGACAGGACCAGCGAGGTGCGGCGCAGGCCGTAGCGCTCGACGCCGACCGAGAGGCTCGACGGCGTGGCCGCGCCGCCGTCGCGGGTGCGGATGTCCACCGCGCCGGCCCGGTTCTGGTCGCCGTACAGCGCCGAGACCGGGCCCTTCACCACGTCGATGCCGCCGATCAGCTCCGGCGACAGCCACTCCAGGAACACCGGCCCGTGGCCGGCACCGCCCTGGCTGGAGGGGATGTTCTGCGGCACCCCGTCCACGTACACCGCGGTGTCGGCGCCGTGGGTGCCCTGGGTGGCGAAGCCGCGCATGCGAAAGCCGTTGCCGGTGTCGCCCTGGTCGATGTTGTTGGCCAGCACGCCGGGAATGCGGCGAAACACGTTGGAGATGTCGCGCCCGATGTTGGTGTTGGCGATGTCGTCTTCGTCGATGTGCTGGACCGCGGCCGGCAGGGCGGACGGCGCCAGGCCGAGCGCGCCCCGGTCCCCGGGCCGGCGGGTGGCGCCGTCGGCGGAGCCGGTGACCTCGGTGGTGGGCAGGGCGCCGGTGGGCGGGGTGTCCGGCACGGTCTGCGCCTGCAGGGACGCGGACCAGAGCGGAACGGCGAGGCCGAGCAGGGCGACGGCGCAGGGGCGCGGGTTCGGGGGGCCGGCGCGGCGCATGGTGCGGGTAGGGTGGGTCATGGCGGGTCTTCTTGGCAGGCGGCTCCCCGCGGGGGAGCGCGCTGCCGGCGGGAAAAGGTGCTGTCGGTGCGGTGGCGCACGGATGCGGCCACGGCATGGCGGGCGTGCCGGCGCGGCAGCGAGGCCGTCGCGGGAACGCGTCGGGGGCGATGCGCTGATCGCCGGGACGGTCGAGGAAGAAAGCGCGAGGAGCCGGAGGAAGCCGGAGGACGCGGCCGCGCAGGAACCGACGGGCGACGAGGGCCGTCGCGCAGCGAGTGCGTGGTGCGTGCGCGGCCTCAGGCCGCGGGAGGCCCGCGCGGCTCGGCGGCGAGGGTGCAGCAACCGGTGGGCTGGCCGGACGGCAGGGCACGCGGCGGAGCGCTGGCCTCGGCGTGGAAGCGCAGTGCGGGAGGCGCCCCGGGGGCGGTCGCGTGGTCGCCGTGGAACATGCACCAGGCGCAGGCGTGCGAGGGGGCATTGCCACCACCACCGCCGCCAGGCTCGGCATCGGCATCGATGTCGGCACCGCCGCCCGCATCCGCGATCGCCGCCGTCGCCGCTGCCGCCATGCCCGCCACGCCTTCGGCCGCGTGCTGCGCCATGTGCAGCGGCCACGCCAGCAGGACGAACACCATGGAGATGGCGCAGACCCAGCGGTTGGCGATGGCGGTCGGACGGAACATGCGGTGGTGGTCGACGAAAGCGGCGACATTCTGCATCACCGCCTGCACGCATCCGGCGGCACCCGGCGCACGACCGCGGAGCCTTGCGCGCCGGAGCCCGGCTTACCGGCGGATACCGCACCGCCGCGGCGGGGGTCGATCCTCGTGCGCCCTGCGCCACGAAGGCGCGACCGGACCCGCCCCCGATGACACCCACCGCCCTGATCGTCACCCTGCAGATGGAGGCCGGCGCCGCCGCCCGCTTCACCGCGCTGCGGCAGGCCCACTTCCCGCCCGAACGCAACTGGCTGCAGGCGCACATCACCCTGTTCCACGCGCTGCCGCTCGATGCGCTCGACACCGTCCTGCACGACGCCGCCGAGCTCGCCGCCGGCACCGACGCGATGGCGCTGCAGGTCGAGCGGGTGCATTTCCTCGGCGCCGGCGTGGCCTATGCGATGGCCTCCGACGCGGCGCTGCGATTGCGCGCGGCGCTGGCCGCCCGCTGGGAGCCGCTGCTCGGCCGGCAGGACCGCGCCTGGCACGGCCCGCTGCATGTGACGGTGCAGAACAAGGTGCACCACCTGGAAGCGCGGCGCCTGCAGGCCGAACTGGAGCGGGAGTTCGTGCCGCACGCCGTCCAGGCGATCGGCCTGCAGGTCTGGTACTACGTCGGCGGGCCGTGGCAGCCGGTGGCGAGCTTCGCGTTCGGCGAAGGTGCTGCCGGCGCAGGGCCGGCAGCGGCCGGGTAGCGGCCGGGTAGCGGCTGGATAGCAGTCGGATAGCGGCACTGCGGGCCGCGCACATCGCAATGTCAGAATGCCGGCCCCGACCGACATGTCCACCCCCTTGCGCGCCCTGTTCCTCCGCCTGCTGCTGCTCTCGGTCTTCCTGACCGGCGCGGTCGGCATGCCGCTGCACGAAGCGCGGCATCTGCGCGACATCGCACAGGCCGTCGCGGCATCCTTCGCGGTGGCGGACGACAGCGGCGAGCGTGAGACCGGCGCGCCGCGGGACGAGGCCGAGGTGCGCTGCGCCTGGTGCCATGCCTTCTGCGACAGCGCGCTGGCCTCGCCGCCGCCGGCCCTGGCCCCGCGCGACCGGCCCACGGTAGCCGCACCGTGCCGCCCGGCGACGCTCGCGGCCACCCGCCCCGGCCACTGGCGCTACGCCTCGCGCGATCCGCCCCCGCACCCGGCCTGATGCCCGGCCCGATCCGGCTGCCCCCCTGGGCGCGCCGGCCGACGGCGCCTGCATCGTGCGATCCAGGTTCCTGCATGCACCGGCATTCGCCGCCGGTGCGCGCCGGCTCTCGAACATGTCCTGTCCGGTTCCTTCTTCCATGACCTCCCTGTTTCGTCTGGGCGCCCGTGCGCTCCTGTCCTTTCCCGCGGCCGCCTTCGCGCAGGCCGATCTCGCCACCATCGAGGTGCGCGGCGATGCCGAGCCGGCCCACCAACTCGCCCAGGAAGCCTTCGGCGCCAAGACCGACCTGCCGCTGCGCGAGCTGCCGCAGGCGGTGCGCATCGTCGACCGCCAGGCCATCGCCGACCTGGGCGCCACCCGGCTCGACGACCTGCTGGACTACGCCGGCGGCGTGTCGCGCCAGAACAGCGTCGGCGGTCTGACCGACGCGATCGCCATCCGCGGCCTGCCGGGCAACGAGGACACCGGCATGGCGACGCTGCTCAACGGCTTCTCGGCCAACCGCGGCTACAACGCGCCGCGCGACCTGGCCGGGGTGGAGCGGGTGGAATTCCTCAAGGGCCCGGCCGCCGCGCTCTATGGCAGCAGCGAGCCGGGCGGCACCGTCAACATCGTCTCCAAGCGCCCGCTGTGGGCCGAGCGCCGCACCGTCGAGGTGCTGGGCGGCAATCTAGGTTACCGCCGCGCCGCGGTCGACCTGAGCGGGCCGGTCGGCCGCGATTTCGCCTACCGGCTGAACATCGCCGCGGAAAAGCGCGACGGGTTCCGCGATTACGTCGGCGCCGACCGCCAGGTGCTGGCGCCGGCCTTCACCTGGAAGATCGACCGCGACACGGTGCTGGAATACACCGGCGAATTCCTGCACCACGCCGCACCCTTCGACCGCGGCGTGGTGGCGGTCGACAACCGCCTGGGCGCGGTGCCGCGCAGCCGCTTCCTGGGCGAGCCGGCCGACGGCGACACCCGGGTGCGCAACGCCACCCACCAGCTGGTGCTGTCGCGCGACTGGAACGCCGACTGGCGCGGCCGGGTGGCGCTGTCGCACCGCGATGCGTCGATCACCGGTTTCTCGAGCGAGGCGACGGCCCTGCGCGCCGATGGCTTGCTGACCCGGCAGCGCCGCTTCCGCGACTACGACTCCACCGACACCGCGGTGCAGGCCGAGCTGCAGGGCCGGCTGCGCACCGGCGCGGTCGAGCACGACCTGCTGGTGGGCGTGGAAACCTTCCGCTTCGCACTCGACAGCCTGCTGCTGCGCGCCAACCCGACCGTCGCGGCGCCGTACGCGATCGACATCCGGCGCCCGGTGTACGGCCAGCCGCAGCCGGTGCCGCCGCTCAACACCAGCACCCGCGAGGTGCAGCGCAACACCGCCGTCTACCTGCAGGACACGATGAAGCTGGCCGAGCGCTGGCGGCTGATGGCCGGGGTGCGGGTGGACGACTACGAGCAGTCGCTGGACAACCGGCGCACCGGCGTCGGCACCCGGCAGACGCCGTCGTCGACCTCGCCGCGCATCGGCCTGAGCTGGCTGCCGGATACCCAGTGGACGGTGTATGCCAACGCCGGCCGCTCCTTCCGGCCGAACGCGGGTGTGGACGCCGCCGGCGGCGCGTTCGCGCCCGAGCAGGGGCGATCGCTGGAGCTCGGCAGCAAATGGCAGAGCGCCGACGGCAAGCTGGGCGCCACCGCCGCGCTGTTCGACATCCGCAAGCGCAACGTGGTCACCACCGACCCGGCCAACGCCGGCTTCTCGGTGGCGGCCGGCGAGGTGCGCAGCCGCGGCGCCGAGTTCGATGTCGCCGGCCAGCTGGCGCCGCGCTGGCGGCTGAACGCCACCCTGTCGCTCAACGCGGTGGAGATCGCACGCGACAACACGCTGGAGGTCGGCGGCCGGCTGCTCGACGTGCCCAAGGCTACCGCCAGCCTGTGGCTGCGCTACGAGGATGCCCTGGCCGACGGCCGGCGCTACGGGCTGGGCGGCGGGCTGACCCATGTGGGCCGGCGCCTGGGCGAGGCGCGCACCCGGGCGCAGGCGGCGGCCGGCACGCCGGCTTTCGAGCTGCCGGCCTACACCACCGCCAAGATCGCCGCCTGGTGGCGCATCACGCCCGCCATGCGGCTGACGCTGGATGTGAACAACGTCTTCGACACCACCTACTACACCAGCGCCTACAGCCGGGTCTGGGTGGCGCCCGGCACCGCGCGGGCGGTGGTCGTCGGCCTGCAGGCGAACTTCTGATGGCGCTGTCTCCCTCCACCCCCGCCATGCACATGCCGCGCATCCGCCCCTCCGGCGCCGCTTTCGTCACCCGCCGTGCGGCGTTGATCGCGGGCGCGGCGGCCGTGGCTGCCCCGCCGCTCGCCGCCGCCGCCGCACCCACCCCGCGCGCACCGCTGCAGATCGCCGGCCCCTGGGAAATGCGCGGCCTGGCGCCGGCCGTCAGCGGCTACATGTTCACCCGCCTGCAGATCGCCGAGACCCTGCTCGACGCGCACGACGACGGCACGCCGGCGCCCGCGCTGGCCGCGCGCTGGAGCGTGTCGGCCGACGGCCTGGCCTGGCGCTTCGCACTGCGGCCGCGGGCGCGCTTCCACGACGGCAGCGCGGTCACCGCCGC
>JAKONS010000217.1 GCA_022701845.1 Burkholderiaceae bacterium | reverse complement strand
GAAGGTGCGCCGCCTGTACATCGAAGACGGCGCGGACATCAAGAACGAACTCTACGTTTCGCTGGTCACCGACCGCGGCACGCAGAAGGTCGCCTTCATCGCGTCCAGCGAAGGCGGCATGGATATCGAGGAAGTGGCCCATTCCACCCCCGAGAAGATCATCACCGAGATGATCGACCCGCTGGCCGGCCTGACCACCGAGCAGAGCAAGAAGATCGCCGCATCCATCGGCCTGACCGGCGCTTCGGTGGACCAGGCGGTCGACATCTTCGCCAAGCTCTACAAGTGCTACATGGAGACCGACGCGTCGCTGGTCGAGATCAACCCGCTGAACTGCGACTCCAAGGGCAAGCTGATGGCCCTGGACGCGAAGTTCAACTTCGACTCCAACGCCCTGTTCCGCCTGCCCGAGATCGTCGCCCTGCGCGACCTCGACGAGGAAGACCCGGCCGAGATCGAAGCCAGCAAGTTCGACCTGGCCTACATCAGCCTCGACGGCAACATCGGCTGCCTGGTCAACGGCGCCGGCCTGGCCATGGCCACCATGGACACCATCAAGCTGTACGGCGCCGAGCCTGCCAACTTCCTGGACGTCGGCGGCGGCGCCACCCCGGAGAAGGTCACCGAAGCCTTCAAGATCATGCTGAAGAACCCCAAGGTCGAGGCCATCATGGTCAACATCTTCGGCGGCATCATGAAGTGCGACACCATCGCCACCGGCGTCATCACCGCCTGCAAGGCGGTGAACCTGTCGGTGCCCCTGGTCGTGCGCATGAAGGGCACGAACGAACAACTCGGCAAGCAGATGCTGGCCGACTCCGGCCTGCCGATCATCAGCGCCGACTCGATGGCCGAAGCGGCCCAAAAAGTGGTTGCAGCCGTCCAGGCCAAGTAAGGAAACAGCGTCATGTCGATCTACATCAACAAAGACACCAAGGTCATCACCCAGGGCATCACCGGCAAGACCGGCCAGTTCCACACGGAAAAGTGCCAGGAATACGCGAACGGCAAGAACGCCTTCGTCGCCGGCGTGAACCCGAAGAAGGCCGGCGAGTCGATCTTCAACATCCCGATCTACGCATCGGTGAAGGAAGCCGCCTCGCAGACCGGCGCCACCGTGTCGGTCATCTACGTGCCGCCGGCCGGTGCCGCCGCCGCCATCTGGGAAGCCGTCGAAGCCGACCTGGACCTGGCCATCTGCATCACCGAAGGCATCCCCGTCCGCGACATGCTGATGGTGCGCGCCAAGATGAAGGCCAAGGAAGCCGCCGGCGGCAAGAAGACCCTGCTGCTGGGCCCCAACTGCCCCGGCCTGATCACGCCCGACGAGATCAAGATCGGCATCATGCCCGGCCACATCCACAAGAAGGGCCGCATCGGCGTGGTCTCGCGCTCCGGCACCCTGACCTATGAAGCGGTGGCGCAGCTGACCGAACTCGGCATCGGCCAGTCGTCGGCAGTCGGCATCGGCGGCGACCCGATCAACGGCTTGAAGCACATCGACGTGATGCAGGCCTTCAACGACGATCCGGATACCGACGCGGTCATCATGATCGGCGAGATCGGCGGACCCGACGAAGCCGAAGCGGCCCGCTGGTGCAAGGACAACATGAAGAAGCCGATCGTCGGTTTCATCGCCGGTGTCACTGCCCCTCCGGGCAAGCGCATGGGCCATGCTGGCGCGCTGATTTCGGGCGGTGCCGATACCGCCGATGCCAAGCTCGCCATCATGGAAGAGTGCGGTTTCACCATCACCCGCAACCCGTCGGAAATGGGTCGCCTGCTCAAGGGCCTGCTGTAAGCCCTTACCCGGACGTACGCAGAACTACGAACGTCCACCCACGCTGGCGCAGATAAACTGCGCTGCGACACAAGAAAGCGCCCGGGGAGATTTTCCGGAGCGCTTTCTTTGCATTAAGCACAAAATTTATATAACAGGAGCTTGGAAAAATCGTGGAAATGCTCAGTACGCCGGACTTCTGGATCGGTCTCATCAAGATCATCTGGATCAACATCATCCTGTCGGGGGACAACGCGGTGGTGATCGCACTGGCCGCCCGCTCGCTGCCGCCCGAGCAGCAGCGCAAGGCGATCCTGTGGGGCTCCGGCGCGGCGGTGGTGCTGCGCATCGTGCTGACGGTGGTGGCGGCCTGGCTGCTCGAGCTGCCGTATCTGCAGATCGTCGGCGGCCTGCTGCTGCTGTGGATCGGCTACCAGCTGCTGTCCGAAGGCGAAGAGGAAGAGGGCGAATCCAAGGAATACGGCACCCTGGGTGCCGCGGTGCGCACCATCCTGCTGGCCGACCTGGTGATGAGCCTGGACAACGTGATCGCCGTGGCCGCCTCGGCCCAGGGCAACATGGTCCTGCTGATCCTCGGCCTGGCGATCAGCATCCCGCTGGTGATCTTCGGCAGCACGCTGATGATCAAGCTGATGGAACGCTTCCCCATCATCGTGGTGCTGGGTGCCGCGCTGATCGGCTGGGTGGCCGGCGAAACCATCATGAGCGACGTGGCGTTGAAGCCTTTCATGGACGCCAACCCCTGGATGCACTACGTGGCAGCCGTCGTCGGCGCGGCCCTGGTGGTCATCCTCGGCAAGGCCGCGGCCGCAAGGGCGAACCGGGCGCACCACCGCGCCTGAGCGTTCACCTTTGCCGAAAAGCCCGATGGGGCGCATCCGCGGATGCGTCCCATCGGGCTTTTTTCATGGGCGCGGGCGGGGTGCCGGGAGCGCTACCATCCGGGTCCGCCATGCACTACCGCTTCCATGCCTCCACCGACCCGGGCCGGGTACGTTCGAACAACGAGGATGCGGTGTTGTTCGACGAGTCGGTGGGCCTGGCGGTGCTGGCCGACGGCATGGGCGGCTACAACGCCGGCGAGGTGGCCAGCGGCATCGTGGTGGCCTACCTGCAGGAGCATTTCGCGGCCTGGCTCGCCACCGACGGCGCCGATGCCTCGGCCCGTTCGCTGTGGCGCGCGATGCGCCAGCATGTGAGCGCGGCCAACGCCACCATCATGGCGGTGGCCGAGCAACAACCCGAATGCCACGGCATGGGCACCACGCTGGTATTCGGCATCTTCCAGCCGCAGCGGGTGTCGATCGGCTCGATCGGCGATTCGCGCTGCTACCGGCTGCGCGGCGGCCGGCTGGAGCAGATCAGCCACGACCATTCGGTGCTGCAGGAGCAGATCGACGCCGGCGAGGTCGACCCGGCGCAGGCGCGCGTCGCACCGAACCGCAACCTCGTCACCCGCGCGCTCGGGTTTCCGGTCAGCGGCGATCTGGATGTCTTCGAACTCGAACCCCAGCCCGGCGACCTGTACCTGCTGTGTTCCGACGGCCTGACCGACATGCTCGAGGACGATCGCATCGCCGAGTTGCTGCGCACCCGTTCTTCGCTCGAAACATGTGCTTCGGCGTTGATCCGCGCAGCGAATGCCGCTGGAGGACGCGATAATGTCAGCGTTTTACTGGTTATGTCAGACGGAGAGCCAGTAACGCGCCGCCCCGGCTTTTTGCGCTGGGGGCGGGGCCCAGGCTAGAAAACACGAGCGGGAGTCGGCGAATGGCGAGGATGTTGTTGTCCCTGGAGGGAGTCGCCTTGCGCGAGATCGTGCTGTCGAAGGAATACACCACGTTCGGCCGCCGGCCCTACAGCGACGTGGTGATCGACAACCTGGCGGTGAGCGGCGAACACGCCGCGGTGCGCCGGGTCGGCAACGAGATGGTCATCGAAGACCTCAACAGCACCAACGGAACCTTCGTCAACGGCCGGCCGGCTCGCCGGCAGGTACTGCGCAACGGCGACGTGGTCGAGATCGGCCGCTTCCAGCTGCATTTCGAAGGCGACGGCGCCGCGTCGGACGGTCCCGGCTCGGCGATGGAAGACTTCGCCTTTTCCGAAAATCCGCCTTTCTCGCGCTCGCAAATGGCGCCCACCTTCTTTCCCGATACCGCCATGGTCGGCGACGAGCCGCCGGTGCTCGCCGGCAGCATCAAGGTGCTGTCGGGCGCGGCGGCCGGACGCTCGGTCGACCTGGTCAAGAGCGTCACCACCATCGGCAAGGCCGGCGTCGGCGTGGCCTCGATCAGCCGCCGTGCCAAGGGTTTCGCGCTGGCCCATGTGGAGGGCGCGGCGGTGCCGACGGTCAACGGTGCGGTGGTCGGCAACACGCCGGTCATGCTGCGCCACGGCGATACGGTCGAGCTGGCCGGCATCCGCATGCAGTTCGCCCAGGGCACGGCTTGAGTCGCACACGCCCGACCGCACCCCACCTGCGCTGACGACCGCCTGCGGCGACCCATGGGATTTCTCGCCCGGCACAGCCGGCGCATCGGACTGACGCTGCTGCCGGTGGGGCTGGCGGTGGTCGCGCTCTGGCAGGGTGCCGCCAGTGCCGACCTGCCGATGCTCGAGCGCATCGACCATTTCATCTACGACACCCGCCTGCGCGCCACCATGCCGCGCACGCTCGACGAGCGGGTGGTGGTGATCGACATCGACGACCGCAGCCTGAGCGAGATCGGCCACTGGCCCTGGGGCCGCGACAAGATGGCGTCGATGGTGCGCGAGCTGTTCGAGCGGCAGCGCGCCGCCGTCGTCGGCTTCGACATCCTGTTCGGCGAGGCCGACGAGAGCTCCGGTCTCGCGCATCTGCGCCAGCTGGCCGACGGGGAGTTCCGGGACCAGGCCGGCTTCGCCTCCAGCGTGCGGCGCCTGGCGCCGCAGCTCGACTACGACCGCCGTTTCGCCGACGCCCTGCAGGGCCGCCGCGCGGTGCTGGGCTACTACTTCAGCCACGACGCCAGCGCCGGCTCGCGCGGCGTGCTGCCCGCGCCGGTGCTGCCGCGCGACATGGCGTCGGCACCCGGCGCCTCCACCGCGGCGGAGGCGGTGCCTGCCCTGGCCGCGCAGCGCTGGACCAGCGCCGGCGCCAACATCGCGCCGCTGGCGGCCGCCGCGCCGCAGGCCGGCTTCATGAACTCGATTCCCGACAGCGACGGCGTCATCCGCTCGGTCTCGCTGATCGCCGAATACCGCGGCGACTACTACGAGTCGCTGGCGCTGGCGATGTACCGCAGCCTGCTCGGCAACCCGGCCGTGCTGCCGGCGGTGGTGCCCGGCCAGCCGCCCGCCGGCGGGCAGCCGCAATTGCTCGAAGGGCTGTTGCTCGACCGCGCCGACCGGCCGCAGATGGTGCCGGTCGACGACCGGGCCGCCACGCTGGTGTCCTACCGCGGCCCGGGCGGCGTGGACGGCGGATCGTTCCGCTATGTCTCGGCCGTCGATGTGCTGTCGGGCCGGCTGCCGGCGGCCTCGCTGGCCGGCAGGCTGGTGCTGGTCGGCACCACCGCGCCGGGTCTGCTCGACCTGCGGGTGACGCCGGTCGGCCAGGCCTATCCGGGGGTCGAGACGCACGCCAACATCCTGTCGAACCTGCTCGACGGCCGCAGCTTGGTGCGGCCCGACTACGAAGCCGGCTACACCGCGTTGACGACGGTGCTGGCCGGCGTGCTGCTGGCCCTGCTGCTGCCGCTGTTGAGCGTGCCGGCCGGCGTGGCGCTGACGGTGGGCGTGCTGGCGGCGCTCGTCGGCGGCAACTTCTGGCTGTTCGCCCGGCAGGGCCTGGTGTTTCCGCTGGCGCTGCCGGTGCTGACGGTGGCGGCCGCGTTCGCGCTCAACATCGCCTACGGCTACTTCGTCGAAACCCGCTCCAAACGCCAGCTGGCGCGCCTCTTCGGCACCTATGTGCCGCGCGAGCTGGTCACCGAGATGCTGCGCGAGCCCGGCCAGTACAGCATGCGCGCCGAGAACCGCGAGCTGACGGTGATGTTCTGCGACATGCGCGGATTCACCGCCATGTCGGAGACGATGGAGCCGCTGGCGCTGCAGGAACTGCTCAACAGCGTGTTCAGCCGGCTCACCGAAATCATCCGCCAGCAGCGCGGCACCATCGACAAATACATGGGCGACTGCGTCATGGCCTTCTGGGGCGCGCCGGTGCCCACCGCCGACCATGCACGCCTGGCCGTCACCGCCGC
>JAKONS010000215.1 GCA_022701845.1 Burkholderiaceae bacterium | reverse complement strand
CGCGCCGGTGCTGGTGAAATATGTCGAGGCCGGCTGGTTCGGGCGCAAGACCAAGCGCGGGTTCTATGACTATTCGGGTGTGGAGCCGGTGCCGACGCGGTGAGAGCGGGGCGGATGTGTCGGGGGGGCGACACATCCGCCCACATCCGGACGTTCAGGCTGGCGATCCGGGCGCCCAATAACGGCCATTCGTTAAGCGCGATCTTTCCCGTTTCTCCGTCTCCGATTGGCCGTTTCGGGAAAGAGCAATTGGGAACAGATTTTGGGAAAGCGAAACCCGCAGGCGTCCGTCAGCAGGATCGAGGCTGCGAGATTCCCGCCAGACGTTCGTTTTTGGGAAAGCGGGTAACTGCCCGTAGTGCCCCAGAGATGGACGTTTAAGCGCAATGGGAGCAAGCTTGGAGGCAGGCGCTTGAGGAGAGCTTGATGAACCGGTTCGCACCGACGTTTATCGGGATCGTGTCGGCCACCCTTGCCGGTTCGCTGGTAGCTCAAGGTCTGCGACCAGGGCGCACGCGGTTGATAGCACCTGAAGAAAAAGCATGGTTCAAGAGGCAGTCACCCGCAATACAGAAAGCGGTCATTGCCGAGCTACGAAGCGCCAAAGCTTGTGTCGCTGACTATTCAAAACGGGATGGAACCAAAGACGCCATGACCGCAGCAGGTTTGTCACAACCTAGATTCTATTCAGGAGTATCCAACGGCGTTGTAATCTATCGGACGGTACCTGGAATTAGGGGTTGTTCGCCGGAGTTTATAAACCAAGGTCAAGGCCAAGATCAAATCTTTGATGACTTGCCGGCACTCTGGCATGGTCCCCCGCGCGGCCTGAGAGGCCAGGAATTGTGCGGGGCAGCGGCCTCGCGATATGCCGCAGCCTTCAACAAGGCACTTGCTGTGATGAAGCCTGATGCGTTCCATGCCGCCTGTCCTACGGGGCAACTAGAAGGGAAATAGACCGACCGCGATCGGACATTCCCGAAATTAGATCGGATTTTGGGAAGGGCTAGCAGGGTTATAGCCCCTTCTTCCAGCTAGGTTCAAAATCTCCGGATGTTCGCACCAGCCGCACGCTTGAGCACATCTGTGAGCTTCGCAATGTCAAAGTCCTGCGACCCCGCACTGGGTTTGTGAGTTGCAGCTACTAGGTCAAGGGTGCCCTGTAGAAAGTCCGCCATAACCGAGTTGCCGACCGAAGCTTCAAATTCCTTTTGTTCGGTCATGATTGATATTATATTCATTGGCTCTTCTGACATTTCCCCAGTAGCAGCTGACGTGCCATTAATCATAGGTGTCATAAAGCCAGATATATCGTCTGGAGTTTTGCCTTGATTCACAATCATGTCATTCGAAATGATATGAAGTTGTTTTGCGCTGACCTTCGTAAAGTCATACTGACCATAGGGTAAACCTTGAGACGCGCTGATCTGCCGAGCGCCTTCGGCATAGTAGGCGTTATATTCCGCCTGTGTATGGTCGATGTTGTTGTATTTAATATCGAAGTCAGCAGGAATGGCGCCAGGGGCCACTTGCATCTTCGCCATTGATGGAATGCTCAGATGCGTCGCGGCATGTGACGGCATCATCGCAGCTTCAAATGAGCTTGTTTTAGGGACAGACACCTTAGCGGTGATCGGTGAACCATACTGCGCCGCTCGGATGCTGGCAGGCGAGGTAGAAATGCTGTTCATCATGGTCAAGCGTCTCCCAAGGGAGAAATAAAGCCGGTATCTCTAAAATCCCGTGAAGATTAATTTGGCGGCGGTTCTAAAGGCACCCGAAGCCTTCCCGCCTCGGAACCGCACCGGGGCGTTCCACCCATTCCCAAAATTTGATCCTTTTTGGGAAAGGCGGCAGCTGCCCAATGTCTGCTATCGCGGCCTGGGTGCTGGGCGCGCTGACCACGGCGCAGCGGCGCGAGCTGCAGGAGCGCTGGGCGGTATGGGCGCATCCGGGGCAGCATATCGGGGCGGGGTCGGATGTGGCGGACTGGCGGATCTGGGTGATCCTGGCGGGGCGGGGGTTCGGCAAGACCCGCGCCGGGGCGGAATGGGTCAGCCAGATCGCGCGGGACAATCCGGGCGCGCGGATCGCGCTGGTCGGGGCAACCAGCGAGGATGTGCGGCGCGTGATGATCGAGGGCGAGAGCGGGTTGCTGGCGGTGGCGCGCGACGACGAGGAACCGGTGTGGCGGCGCGCGAGCGGCGAGCTGGTCTTTCCGAGCGGGGCGTGCGCGTTCGTCTATTCGGCGGAAGCCGGCGAGGCGCTGCGCGGGCCGCAGCATGGCTGGGCGTGGTGCGACGAGATCGCCAAATGGCGCAACGGCGACGCGACCTGGGACAACCTGCTGATGGGCCTCAGGCTCGGCACGCTGCCGCGCGTGGTGGTGACGACGACTCCGCGGCCGGTGAAGCTGCTGCGGCGGATCATGGCGATGCCGGGCTGCGTCGAGACACTGGGCCGGACGCGCGACAACGTGCATCTGCCCGACGCGTTCGTGGCGCAGATGGAGGCGATGTATGCGGGGACGCGGCTGGGGCGGCAGGAGCTGGGCGGCGAGCTGATCGACGATGTCGCGGGCGCGCTGTGGAC
>JAKONS010000193.1 GCA_022701845.1 Burkholderiaceae bacterium | reverse complement strand
TCGGCGTACTTGTTGGTGAGCTGGGTGCCCTGGGCCCACATCACCGCCGGAGACGCGTAGTTCTCGCTGGCGATGAGTTCGATGTGCTGCTCCTGGCGCAGGTTCTCGGCCTGGATGGCGGCGAAGATTTCGGGGTCGGTCTGTTCGACGAGGATGGAACGGTCGTACATGGCGTGGCAGTCCTTCGAGGTTGAAAGTCCCTGTGTGGAAACGAGGGCTGCCCAGGCGAACGGCTGAAACGCGCCGGTGGCCCGGTGCGGCACGCTTCCCAGTGGTTGTCAGGGCTCTGGTGCCCTGCTGGATTCCACGTCAGCGGCGGCCGGGCCTCGCAGCCCGCCGCGCCTATCGCCAGTCGCGTACGAAAACGATTTTAACGGATGGGCGCAATTCGCCGGAACGCCGAGGGGACAAGCCCTCAGTGCGAAACCGCCACCGCCACTTCGTAGACCGGGGCCGAGGCCACCTTGTCGGCGCCGGGTTCCGGCTCGGCCTCGGCGGCCGAGGGCGCCACCGGCAGCGGTGCGATCCGCATCGGCGCCACCTGGATCGGCGGCGGGGTGAGGATGGCCGGCGGCAGCAGCGGCACGTTGCGCCCGCTGGCCACCGCCTGCAGGCGGGTGTGCTCGGCCAGCACCTTGGCCGCATAGCCGCCGTCGGCGATGTTGGCGGCGCCCACGTAGTACTTGAGGCCCCCTTCGAGCGAGCCGGCGCGGGCGATGCAGTCCTGCAGCACCCGCACGCCCACCCGCAGGTTGGTCACCGGATCGAAGGCCGCCAGGTGGCCGCCGAAGTTCTCGTACTTGTCGCTGTGCACCGTGGTCATCACCTGCATCAGGCCCTGCGCGCCGACGGCGCTCTGGGCGAAGGGGTTGAAGCTGGATTCCACCGCCATCACCGCCAGGATCAGGGTGGGGTCGAGCTTGTTGCGCGCGCCCAGGGTGAAGGCTTCTGCCACCAGGGCGCTCACCGGCTCCGGCGCCACCCGGTATTTGCGGCTCAGCCAGTAGGCCACCGCGGCCTGCGCCTTCGGCAGCTCCTTGGGGTTGGCGGCAGTGGCGCGATCCACCGCGTCGAGCTGGATCGGCATGCCCTGCAGGGCCACGCGCCGCTCCTGCAGCCAGCCGCGCAGCTGGTCTTCGCCGGCGGTGCGCAGGTCAGGGCGCGCGCCCATGACCGCGATGGCCACCACCAGGAACAGGCCGAGCAGCGCGAAGCTGTTGTGGGTGATCTCGAAGAATCCTTCGGCGATATCGGATGCGAAGGTTCGCAGACCCGAGACCGTCTTGTCTAACGCTGTCATCGCAGTGTTCCTTTTCTACGCGGCGTCTCCCATATGCAGCGCCGGCATCCGGGGGGATGCGGCGCGTCGCAGGGGAGGAAAGCCTCGGTTTGATCGGATCGCCGTCGGACTCTTGCGTTCGCTGTCAGCGCAGCGAGGGATGAGGCTAGGAGTCGGACTCGTGCCGCAGGAAGGCGGCATCGGGACTGGGGTCTCCCGACATGGGGGGAGAGCGGGCGGATTCTAGGGATTCGAAATATCAGGTCAAGCATATAAAAATGGTTTTTTATGCAGAATCCTGGGGATTTCCCCCCGGTTTTGGCCTCCGGCGTACGGCTTTTATCCGGACTTGTCCCACATGTTCGGCAAAAAGGACACGGCGCGGTAGCCGGTTTCGCGGCTTCCGGGATGCCGTTCGGCGGATGTCCTGCACCGCGGGGCTCGCCGAATTCTGGTTACCCTCGGCGCCATGTCCGTGCCGAAGAATCCCGCCGTTTCCCGAACTTCCTGGCTGCGTGCCGCGGTCTGGCTGCTGGGCGGATTGGTGCTGTTGCTGGGGCTGGCCTGGTTCGGCATTCCGCCGCTGGCGCGCTGGCAGATCGAGACGCGCGGCAGCGCCGCGCTCGGCCGCGCGGTGACGGTGGCGGCGGTGCGTTTCGTGCCCTGGCGACTGCAGACCACGCTCGAGGGCCTGGAAGTGGCCGGGCCGCCGGGCGCGGCGGCGCCGCTGCTGCGGGTGGAGCGGGTCGGCTTTCGCACCGCCTTCTCGTCGCTGTGGCAGGGCGCGCCGGTGATCGAGGCACTGGATATCGACTCGCCGCACCTGCGGCTGGCGCGGCTCGGCGAGGGTAGCTACGACATCGACGACCTGATCGAGCGGCTGTCCACCCCGGCCGACCCGGCGCGCCCGCCGGTTCGCTATGTGCTGCGCAACCTGCAACTGAGCGGCGGCGCGATCGATTTCGACGACCGCGCGGTGTCCGGCACGGTGAAACACACGGTGCGCGACCTGCGCTTGGCGCTGCCCGCCATCAGCAGCCTGCGCGCCGACCGCGACGGCGAGGTGGCGCCGACGCTGGCCTTCACCCTGGACGGCAGCCGTTTCGACAGCCGCGCCGAGGCACTGCCCTTCGCCGAACTGCGCAAGGGCCAGGCCACGCTGCAGTTCGACGGGCTGGACCTGGTGCGGCTGCGCGACTACTGGCCGGCGAGCCTGCCGCTGCGGCCCCGGGCCGGCACGCTCGATGCGCGCCTGACCCTGTCGTTCGCACAGAACGCCCAGCCCGCCGACACCCTGCTGGACATCTCCGGCAGCCT
>JAKONS010000186.1 GCA_022701845.1 Burkholderiaceae bacterium | reverse complement strand
TGTTGCTGGCGATCGCCGTGTCCGGCCCCACCAGGCTTTCCAGGCGCCGCAGGATGTCGTGCTTGAGCGCCATGTCCTCGAACACCGCCTCGATGACGATGTCGCAGCCGGCCACCGCGGCCAGGTCGTCGGTGGGGCGGATGCGCTGCAGGATTTCCTGCAAGCCGGCCGCGCTCAGCGTGCCGGCGGCCAGCGCCCGGCGATGCGCCTGCTCCGGGTGGCGGGCGCCCTGCTCGGCGCGCTCCAGCGCGCTATCGACCAGCACCACCGCAATGCCGGCGCTGGCCGCGGCGCTGGCGATGCCGGCGCCCATCATCCCGGCGCCGACCACGCCCAGCCGCAGCACCGGCCGGGCCGGGGCCGCCCCCGCCAGCGGCGCACGCGCGTTGCGGCCGGCCTGGCGGCGGTGCAGGAACGCGGTGCGGATCAGCCCGCGCGCCACCGGCCCGGCGGCCAGCCGGCCGAACAGCCGCGCCTCGGCCGCCATCGCCCGGTCGAACGGCAGGCGGGCACCTTCGTATACCGCCTGCAGGATCGCCATCGGCGCGGGCAAGCGGTCCTGTGTCTGCGCGCGCAGCGTGGCGGCATGGGTGCCGAAGGCGGCCGCGGCATCGCCGCCGGGTAGGCGCCAGCCGCGCCGGTCCCACGCGGGCGTTGTGTCGGTGCCGTCGGCGATCGCCTGCGCCACCCAGGCGCGCGCCGCCGCCTGCTCGCTGCCGGCGGGCACCGTCCGGCTCACCAGGCCGGCGGCCAGCGCTTCGGCGGCGCCCAGGCTGCGGCCCTGCAGCAGCAGCGGCAGCGCGGGTTCGATGCCGATCAGCCGCGGCAGGCGCTGGGTGCCGCCGGCACCGGGCAGCAGGCCGACCGTCACCTCCGGCAGACCCACCAGCGTATCGGCGGCATCGGCGGCCACCCGCCAGTGGCAGGCCAGCGCCAGCTCGAAGCCGCCGCCCAGCGCCGCGCCCGACAGCGCCGCGGCCACCGGCTTGCCGGAGGTCTCCAGCCGGCGGAACACCGCCGCCACCTCGCCCACCCAGGCCGAGAAATCGTCCGCGCTCCAGCCGGCCTGCTGCCGCGCGGCGATGTCGTGCAGGTCGGCCCCGGCGACGAAGCCGCCCGGCTTGCCGGAGACGATCACCAGGCCGCGGCAGTCGGCGTCCGTCGCCAGGCGGTCGGCCAGCGCGGCCAGGTCGCGCACCAGCGCCGGGGTGAACACGTTCACCCGGCGGCCCGGCACGTCGATGGCGGCGGTGAGGATGCCGTCCTGCAGCGCGGTGCGCAGGGTGGCGGCGGCGTCGGGGTAGTGCGGGGTGTGTGCGCTCATGACGGAAGGCGTTCGATGACGGTGGCGGTGCTCTGCCCTTCGGCGGCACACAGGGTGACGAGCGCGCGAGCCAGGCCGCGACGCTCCAGTTCGTCGAGCGCGGTGCCCAGCAGCATCGCGCCGGTGGCGCCCAGCGGATGGCCGAGCGCGATGGCGCCGCCGTTCACGTTGACCCGGTCGGCGCCCAGGCCCAGGGTGCGCATGTAGCGCAGCGGCACCACCGAGAAGGCCTCATTGATCTCGAACAGGTCGATGTCGTCCAGCGTCAGCCCCAGCCGGGTCAGCAGCTTGCGGGTGGCCGGCACCGGGCCGGCCAGGCTCAGCAGCGGCTCCGAGGCGCAGGAGGCGAAACCCAGCACCCGCGCCCGCGGCCGCAGCCCGGCGCGCGCACCGAAGCCGGCGCTGCCGACCAGCACCGCGCAGGCGCCGTCGACGATGGCGCTGGAGCTGCCGCTGGTGTGGCCGTGGCGGATCGCCTCCAGCTGCGGATAGCGCTGCTGCACCAGCGCGTCGTAGCCGGCGCGGCCGGCGGCCTCGAAGGCCGGTTTGAGCGCGGCCAGCCCTTCGGCGCTGGTGGACGGCCGGGGCGCCTCGTCGCGCTGCAGCACGGTGCGGCCGGCGTCGTCGCGCACCGGCACCAGGCTGGCGTCGAAGCGGCCGTCGGTGGCCGCGGCGCAGGCGCGCTGCTGGCTCTGCAGCGCATAGGCGTCGAGCGCCTCGCGGTCCACGCCGTCGAGGGTGGCCATCAGGTCGGCGGCCACGCCGTTGGGGATGTAGGGGTAGCGGGCCAGCACCGCCGGGTCGCTGTAGCAGGCGCCGCCGTCCGAGCCGATCGCCACCCGCGACATCGATTCAACCCCGCCGCCGACGAAGGCCTCGACCTGGCCGGCCATCACCTGCGCCGCGCCGATGTTCACCGTGTCCAGCCCGGAGGTGCAGAAGCGGTTGAGCTGGAAACCGGCGATGTCGTCGCCGTAGCCGGCGCACAGCAGCGCGCTGCGGGTGAGGTCGGCGCCCTGCTCGCCCACCGGCATGACGATACCCAGGCCGGCGTCGTCCACCGGAAAGCGGTCGAGCCGGTTGCGCTCGCGCAGCGCCTGCAGCACCTGGGTGGCGAGCGCCACCGGCGTGGTGGCGTGCAGCGCGCCGTCGGCGCGCCCTTTGCCGCGCGGGGTGCGCACATGGTCGTAGAGAAAGGCTGGGTTCATGCGGCCCAGTGTCGGCAGCGGGGCCGGCCGGCGAATCGTCCGTTTGAACGGTTTTGCCCCGATGCGCCGGGCGGCGGCGCGCTCGCAGAATCGTCCCAACGAACGACGACGCCGCCCGCCCCGCGGCCTAAGGTGGCGGCGACAGGAGACAGCCCGACCATGAGATTCGAAGACTTCACCGCCCGCCACTACCAGGCCGGCGGCATCCGCCTTTTCGCGCGCACCTCGGGCGACGCGCCCGACGGCCGCCCGGTGCTGCTGCTGCTGCACGGCTATCCGCAGACCAGCTGGCTGTGGCATGCGGTGGCGCCGGCACTGGCCGAGCGCTTCTTCGTGGTCTGCCCCGACCTGCGCGGCTACGGCGACTCCGACAAGCCGGCGGGCGACGTCGAACACCTCGCCTACAGCAAACGCACCATGGCGGCCGACATCGTGGCGCTGGCCGACAGCCTGGGCGTGGCGCGCTTCTCGCTGGTGGGCCACGACCGCGGCGCCCGGGTGGCGCACCGGCTGGCGCTCGACCATCCGGGCCGGCTGGAGCGGCTCTGCCTGCTCGACATCGCGCCCACCCTGGCGATGTACGAGGGCACCGACCAGGCCTTCGCCACCGCCTATTTCCACTGGTTCTTCCTGATTCAGCCCAGCCCGCTGCCCGAGACCCTGCTCGGCCCGCGCATGAAGGCCTGGGTGCGCAGCCTGCTGGCGAGCTTCGGCCGCGGCACGCTCGACTGGTACACCCCGGCGGCGCTGGCCGAATACGAGCGCTGCATGGACACGCCCGAGGCGATCCACGCCAGCTGCGAGGACTACCGCGCCTCGGCCGGCATCGACCTAGTGCACGACCGCGACAGCCAGGCGCAGGGTCGGCGCATCGCCTGCCCGCTGCTGGCCGCCTGGGGCGAGCGCAGCATCGTCGCCCGCAACTTCGACGCGCGGGCGCTGTGGCAGTCGCGCGCGGCGCTGCCGATCCGCACCGCGGTGCTGCCCACCGGCCATTTCATTCCTGACGAGAGCCCGGCCGCGCTGCTGGCGGTGCTCGAACCCTTTCTCTCGGCGCCCCCGGCGGGCGCCGCCTCCACATCCGACACGCCATGATCGAACGCACGCTCTTCAGCCCCGAACACGACGCCTTCCGCGACAGCTTCCGCCGTTTCCTGGCGCGCGAGGTGGCACCCAAACACGATGCCTGGGAACTCCAGGGCCATGTCGACCGCGAACTCTGGAACCTGGCCGGCGCCAACGGCTTTCTCTGCACCAGCATGCCGGAGGCGCTGGGCGGCGCCGGGGCCGACCTGCTGTATTCGGTGGTGCTGTTCGAGGAGATCTGGGCCGGCGGCTTCACCGGCCTGGGCTTCGGTCTGCACAACGAGATCGTGGCGCCCTACCTGGCGCGCTACGGCACCGAGGCGCAGCAGGCGCGCCACCTGCCGCGCATGGCCAGCGGCGAGGCGGTGGGCGCCATCGCCATGAGCGAGCCGGCCGCCGGCAGCGACCTGCAGGGCATCCGCACCACCGCGCAGCGCCAGCCCGACGGCAGCTTCCGCCTCAACGGTAGCAAGACCTTCATCACCAACGGCTGGCTGGCCGACCTGGTGATCGTGGTGGCCAAGACCGACCCGGCCCTCGGCGCCAAGGGCTGTAGCCTGTTCCTGGTGGAGCGCGGCATGCCGGGCTTCACCCGCGGCGAGCGGTTGAAGAAGATGGGCCTGAAGGCGCAGGACACCTCGGAGCTGTTCTTCGACGATGTGCACCTGCCGGCCGAGGCGCTGCTGGGCGGCGAGGCGCAGCTCAACCGCGGTTTCGCCTGCCTGATGGAGCAGCTGCCCTGGGAGCGGCTGCAGATCGCCATCACCGCGGTGGCGGCGGCGCAGGCCGCGCTCACCACCACCGTCGACTATGTGAAGCAGCGCCAGGTGTTCGGCCAGGCGGTCGGCAGCTTCCAGAACACCCGTTTCCGGCTGGCCGAGCTGCAGACCGAGGTGCAGGTGGCGCAGGTGTTCGTCGACCGCTGCATCGCGCTGCAGCTGGCCGGCACCCTCGACACCGCCACCGCCAGCATGGCCAAGTACTGGACCACCGACCTGCAGTGCAAGGTGATGGACGAATGCGTGCAGCAGCACGGCGGCTACGGCTACATGTGGGAATACCCCGTAGCGCGCGCCTATGCCGATGCCCGGGTACAGCGCATCTACGGCGGCACCAACGAGATCATGAAAGAGGTGATCGTGCGGCAGATGGGCCTGGGCCGGTGAGCGCCACCGCGCTGCAGGGCGCCACCGTCGTCAGCGTGGCGCTGAACCTGCCGGGGCCGGCCGCGCTGATGCGGCTGCGCGGCATGGGCGCGCGCTGCATCAAGCTGGAGCCGCCCGCCGGCGACCCGATGCGGGCGGCCTGCCCGCAGGCCTATGCGCAGTTGCACCAGGGGGTGGAGGTGCTGACCGCCGACCTGAAGAGCGAGGCCGGACGCGCCACGCTGCACCGCCTGCTGGCGGGCGCCGACGTGCTGCTGGCCTCGTTCCGGCCGGCCGCCCTGGCGCGCCTCGGCCTCGACTGGGCCGGCCTGCACGCAGCCCATCCCGCGCTGGGCCTGGTGAGCATCGTCGGCGCGCCCGGCGCCGACGGCGACCTGCCCGGCCACGACCTCACCTACACCGCCGAGGCCGGCCTGCTGCCCGCGCTCGACATGCCCGCCACGCTGGTGGCCGACATGGCCGGCGCGCTGATGGCGAGCGAGGCGGTGCTGCGGGCGGTGCTGGCCGGCCGGCTTGGCGGCGAGGGCGTGCGGCTGGAGGTGGCGCTGTCGCAGGCCGCCGGTTTCGCCGCCCTGCCCCTGGCCTGGGGGCTGACCGCGCCGGGCGGGCTGCTGGGCGGCGGCCATGCCGGCTACCGGGTGTATGCCTGCGCCGACGGCCGGGTGGCGATGGCGGCGCTGGAGCCACATTTCTTCGAGCGTCTGCGCCGGGTGGCCGGCCTGCCGGAGGGCGCCGCGCCGGAAGACGCGTCTTCGCGTTCGGCCTGCGCGGCCTTCCTGGCCGGCCTGCGCCGCGAGCAGATCGAGGCGCTGGCCGCCGCCCACGACCTGCCGCTGTTCACCCTGGCCTGAGCGGGCCGGGCGGCCCGGGTTCAGTCACTGACCGGGCGAGCCGATCGATCCGGCCGCCGCCGGCTGGGCGAAGCCGCCCTGCACGCCGACCGCCGCTGCGCGATACGCCGGGGTGGAGGTCGACACGCCGTCCCACACCGCCGAG
>JAKONS010000146.1 GCA_022701845.1 Burkholderiaceae bacterium | reverse complement strand
AGTCTCCGGATGCTCCGCCGAGAACGCGGCGATCGCGTTCGGCAGGAACGACAGCGCCATCGACGGCGCCGCGGCGATGTCCAGCCGCGCCAGCTTCTGCACCCGGGTGTTCGACGCGGCGTTGGCGATGCGCTCGATGCTCACCAGCGCCTGGTGCACGTCTTCCAGCAGCAGCGTCGCCTCGCCGGTGGGAATTAGCCGGCCCTTGCTGCGCCGGAACAGGGTGATCGCCACGCGTTCTTCCAGATCGGACAGCAGGCGGGTGACCACCGGCTGGGTCACCCCGAGCATGGCGGCGGCGCCGGTCACGGTGCGCTGCACCATGACGGCGCGAAAGGCTTCGAGATGGCGCAGCGTGATTCGATTATTCATAGTGAAAAGACATGAGTCGATATTGCAATACTATGGAAAATAGAAAATCGCAAAATAATATTCAATCCGATCAACGACTTGTCGAATGCTGGCACAGCGATTGCAAACGACATGGCAGGCAGGCTAACACCGATTCCTTAATGCCGGAAGGCGCCTACCATCGATGAATGCCGCAGCCCGGTTAATCGAATCGCTGTCGCCTGCCGATTTATCTGCCGAGCCGATTTGCTCCATCGGCAGAAACCTCGTTTATTTATTCCGATATCCATTGACCTTCGCCATGAACATCCGATCGAACCTGCTGCGCATCGTTTTCGCATCGCTGTCGACAGCCCTGCTGGCGGCGGCAGCGCCCGCCCACGCCGCCTACCCCGACCGCCCGGTGCGCTGGATCATTCCGGCGGCCGCCGGCGGCGCGGCCGACGCCACCGCGCGGATCGTCGCCGCCGCGGTCACCCAGCGCTGGGGCCAGCCGATCGTGATCGACAACCGGCCCGGCGCCGCCGGTGTCATCGCCTACGAGGCCCTGGCCAAGGCGCCGCCCGACGGCTACACCATCGCGCAGTCGGGCCTGTCGACCTTCGTGGTGGCGAACCTGGTCGCCAGGAAGCTGCCCTACCGGCCGGCGGAAGACTTCACCCATATCGCGATGCTGTTCACCACCATCAACCTGCTGGGGGTGAACCCCGGCCTGCCGGTGAAGACGGTGCCGGAGCTGGTCGCCTATGCCAGGGCGCACCCGAACGAGCTGTTCTACGGCTCGTCGGGCACCGGCTCGGCGCTGCATGTGATCACCGAGCTGTTCCGCCAGAGCGCCGGCATCCAGATGACCCATGTGCCCTACAAGAGCACCCAGGCGGCCGAGATGGACCTGGCCGGCGGCCAGCTGCAGCTGATGATCAGCAACATCTCGTCGATGGAGCCGAACGTGCGCGCCGGCCGCATCCGCGCGCTGGCCACCACCGGGCCGAAACGCTCCCCGCTGCTGCCGAACATTCCCACCATGGCCGAGGCCGGGGTGCCGGCCGCCGAAATGATCACCTGGGGCGGGATCTCCGGCCCCGCCAGGATGCCGCAGGCGGTGGTCGACCGGATCCATGCCGAGTTCACCGCGGTGCTCGCCGACCCGAAGGTGATCCGGCAGCTGGCCGACCTGGGAGCGGACGCCGCGCCGATGTCGCTGCAGAAGTTCAACGAGCTGATCCAGTCGGATTTCCAGCGCTGGGGCGCGGTCGTCAAGGCCAACCACATCGCCACCGACTGATGGCCACGACCGCTGCCATGCAGGCGATGCACACGATGCAAGCGACGCGACCGATACAGGCCACACCGCCCGACTACGACGTGATCGTCGCCGGCGCCGGCGTGGTCGGCTCGGCGATCGGCTACGGGCTGGCCGGCGCCGGCCGCCGGGTGCTGATGCTGGACGGCGCCGACACCGATTTCCGCGCCGCCAAGGCCAACTTCGGCCTGGTCTGGTCACACGGCAAGGGCATGGGCGAGCCGGCCTACCAGCGCCTGTCGATCGACGCCTGCCGGCAGTGGCCCGCCTTCGCCGAGCGGCTGGAGGCGGAATCCGGCATCGACCTGCACTACGAGCATGCCGGCGGACTGCAGTTCTGCCTGAGCGACGGCGAGATGGCCGAGCGCGCCGGCAAGCTGGCGGCATGGCACGCCCAGACGCCCGACCTGCCGGACACCGCCCGCATGCTCGACCGCGCGGAGCTGTCGCGCCGCTTCCCGACGATGCGGCTCGGCCGCGAGGTGGCCGGCGCCAGCATCGGCGAGATCGACGGCCATGTGAATCCGCTGCGGCTGCTGTCGGCGCTGCAGACCGCCTACCTGCGGCGCGGCGGCCACCTCAAGCACCACCACCCGGTCACCGGCATCCGGGGCCTGGCCGGCGGCGGCTTCGAGGTGGCGGCCGGCGCCTTCCGCGCACGCGGCCGGCGGCTGGTGATCGCCGCCGGCCTGGGCTCGGCGGTGCTGGGGCCGATGGTCGGCCTGCAGGTGCCGATCCGGCCGCAGCGCGGGCAGCTGCTGGTGACCGAGCGGCTGGCGCCGGTGCTGCCGGTGCCGGCCAGCGGCATCCGGCAGACCACCGAGGGCACGGTGATGATCGGCGTGACCCAGGAGGAGGTCGGCTACGACCTGTCGACCACCCCGGCCGGCGCCGCCTTCATGGCCCGCAAGGCGATCCGGGTGCTGCCCGACCTGGCCCGGGCGCGCCTGGTGCGCCAGTGGTCGGCGCTGCGGATCATGACGCCCGACGGCGGGCCGGTGTATGCCGCCGCGCCCGACTTCCCCGGCGCCGATATCGCCGTGTGCCATTCCGGCATCACCCTGGCGTCGTTCCATGCCGGCGCCTATGCACGCGCGCTGGCCGACGGCGGCGCCCTCCCCGACACCCTGGATGTTTTCCACCATGCACGCTTCGCTGTTTAGGAAGATCGACCCGGCGCGCCGGGCCGAGGTCACGCTGACCGTCGACGGCCTGCCGGTCGCCGCGCAGCAAGGCGAATCGGTGGCCGCGGTGCTGCTGCGCCAGGCCGACGCCGCCAGCCGGACCACGCCGGTGCACGGCAGCCCGCGCGCGCCCTTCTGCATGATGGGCGTGTGCTTCGACTGCATGGTGGTGGTCGACGGGGTGGCCTCCACCCAGTCGTGCCTGGTGCCGGTGCGCGACGGCATGGCGGTCGAGCGGCAGAACGGCCGGCGGAGCGTGCTGTCATGACGCGCACCTTCGACACGGTGGTCGTCGGCGCCGGCCCGGCCGGCATGGGCGCGGCGATCCGGCTGCGCTCGTTCGGGCTGTCGGTGCTGGTGGTCGACGAGCAGCCGGCCCCGGGCGGGCAGATCTGGCGCGCGGTGGAAGCCGTCGCCGCCACCCCGACCGGCGCCCTGCTGGGCGAGGAATACCGCTCGGGCGCCGCGCTGGCCGAACGCTTTCGCGCCTGCGGGGCGGTGTACCAGCCGTCGACCCAGGTGTGGCAGATCGACGCCGGCTGGCGGGTCTTCATGAGCCGCGCCGGCATCGCCGAGCAGGTCGATGCCGACCGGGTGCTGCTGGCCCTGGGCGCGCAGGAACGGCCGGCGCCGTTTCCCGGCTGGACGCTGCCGGGCGTGCTCACCGTGGGCGCCGGCCAGATCCTGCTGAAGACCGCGCAGGAGATTCCGAACGAGCCGCTGTGGATCGTGGGTTGCGGCCCGCTGCCGCTGCTCTACATGACCCAGCTGCTGCGCGCCGGCGGCCGCATCGCCGGCTGGATCGACACCGCCGCTCCCGGCGCCTGGCGCAGGGCCTGGCCCTGGGCGGGCGCCGCGCTGGCCGGCTGGGGCGATATCGCCAAGGGCCTGGCCTGGCTGCGGGAGATCGAGGCGGCCGGTGTGCCGCGGGTGCGGGGCGCGCGCGACATCGCGGCGCTCGGCGACGGGCGGCTGCAGCAGATCCGCTACACCCGGGCGGACGGCAGGAGCGTCACCGCGCCGGCGCGGGTGCTGCTGTCGCACGAGGGCGTGGTGCCCTCGATCCACATGACCCAGGCGCTGCACTGCGCGCACCGCTGGAACGCATCGCAGGCCTGCCTGGTGCCCGAGGTGGACGGCTGGGGCGAGACCAGCCAGGCGGGCGTCTTCGTCGCCGGCGACGGCGTGGGCATCGGCGGCGCGCAGGCGGCGCGGGTGCGCGGCGAGCTGGCGGCCATCGGCATCGCGCTCGCGCACGCCCGC
>JAKONS010000136.1 GCA_022701845.1 Burkholderiaceae bacterium | reverse complement strand
GGCGATCGCCGCGCTGCTGCCGGCCGGCGCCATCGTCACCGACGAATCGGTCACCCAGGGTCGCAGCTTCTTCGAGCAGAGCTTCGGCGCGGCGCCGCACGACTACCTGCAGCTCACCGGCGGCGCCATCGGCATCGGCCTGCCGCTGGCCGTCGGCGCGGCGGTGGCCTGCCCCGACCGGCAGGTGGTGTCGCTGCAGGCCGACGGCAGCGCGATGTACACCTTCCAGGCGCTCTGGACCCAGGCCCGCGAGCGCCTGAAATGCCTGACGGTGGTGTTCTCCAACCGGCGCTACGCCATCCTCCACCAGGAGATGCAGAACGTCGGCGTGGCGCAGCCGGGCCGCAACGCCACCAGCATGCTCAGCATCGGCGACCCGGACATCGACTGGACCGCGCTGGCCGCGGGCCTGGGCGTGCCGGCACTGCGGGCCGTCAACCTGCAGGAATTCGTCGCCGCCTTCCGCACCGGGCTGGCCACGCCGGGCCCCTGCCTGATCGAGGCGGTGCTGCCCTAGCGCTGGCCCCGGCGCCGGCGGACCGCCGGCCTACGGGTGCCAGGTGGTCAGCACCGCCGGCGTCTCGGCCGAGCGGGCGCCGGCCAGGCTGTAGGAAAGCTGGTTGGCCGAGCCCATCACGTCCTGCGCCATCTCGACCAGCTGCGCCTCCGACAGGCGCGAGGCGGGGCCGGAAATGCACACCGAGCCCAGCAGCTTCCAGTTCAGCCCGAACACCGGCGCCGACACCGTCGCCACGCCCTTCTCCCGCTCGCCGATCGACAGGTGGAAGCCGCGGGCGCGGATGCCCTCGTAGATCTTGCCCGGCTGGCCGCTGAAGGCCAGGATGACCCGGCCGGGCGAGCCGCGGTCCAGCGGCAGCGCCTCGCCCATGCGGGCATGGTGGCGCAGCGGATGCGGGCCTTCCACCCGGACCAGGCAGGTGCGGAAATCGCCCTCGCGCACATAGAAGGCCGCGCTCTCGCCGGTGAGCCTGCTCAGGTCGCGCAGCATTGGCTCGATCACGTTCTGGATGTCGAAGCCCGACTGGTAGCGCGCACCCAGCCACCCGGCGGCGGGCCCGAGGCGCCACTCGCCGTCGTCGCACTGCACCAGGTAGCGGTGCATCGCCAGGGTGCGGGCGATGCGCAGCACGGTGGTCTTGTGCAGGCCGCAGCGGCGGCTGAGTTCGCCCAGGCCCAGCTTGGGCTCGCCCAGCGCGAAGGCCTCCAGCAGCTGCATCGCGCGGCTCACCGCGGTCACGCTGCCGGTGCTCGGCGTTTCGGTTTCGTCAAGCCCGGCAGCGGGGGTGGAAGGCTGGGGTTTGCCCTTGGCGGTGTTTCGCATAACAGACCACATTTCGACAGTCGAAACGGTATTGTACGGAGCGAAACGCCTGTCTACAGTCCGGCGACGGCCACGGATCGATGGCCACGCAGCACCACCGGAGACAAGACATGCAAACTTCCCACGGCATCCGCCGCCGCACCGCCATCGCCGCCGCCCTCGCGTTCGGCGCCCTGCTGGCTACCACCGGCGCCTGCGCCCAGGCCGCCTATCCCGCCAAGCCGATCCGCCTGATCGTGCCGTTCCCGCCCGGCGGCGGCACCGACATGATCGCCCGCACCGTGGCGCAGAAGCTCACCGAAACCCTGAAGTGGACAATCGTCATCGACAACCGTCCCGGCGCCGGCGGCAACCTGGGCGTCGACACCGCGGCCAAGTCGCCGCCCGACGGCTACACCCTGGTGATGGGCCAGACCAGCAACCTGGCCATCAACCCCACCCTCTACCGCAGGCTGCCCTACGACCCGCTGAAGGACCTGGTGCCGGTGGTGCTGGTGTCGAACTCGCCGATCGTGGTGGCGGTGCCGGAGCAGTCGCCGTTCAAGACCTTCGCCGACGTGGTGGCCGCCGCCAAGAAGGCGCCCGGCAAGGTCACCCTCGGCTACCCGGGCAACGGCACGGTGGCGCACCTGTCGGGCGAGCAGGCCGAGAAGGCCGCCGGCATCGAGCTGCAGCATGTGCCCTACAAGGGCGCGGCCCAGGCGCTCACCGACGTGATGAGCGGGCAGATCGACCTCTACGCCTCGTCGGTGCCGACCCTGATCGGCCAGGTGCGCAACAAGAAGGTGCGGGCGCTGGTGGTGACCTCCGCCAAACGCTCCGAGCAGCTGCCCGACGTGCCGACGCTGGCCGAGTCCGGCTACAAGGGCTTCGACGCGGTGTCCTGGTTCGGCATCCTGGCGCCGGCCGGCACGCCGGCGGCCATCGTCGCCACCCTCAACACCGAGATCAACAAGGTGCTGAAGATGCCCGACGCCGCCGAGAAGCTGAAGTCCGACGGCGGCGACGTGATGGGCGGCAGCGCCGAGACCTTCGCCACCCTGCTGCGCACCGACATCCCGCGCTGGGGCCGCATCGTCAAGGAATCGGGCGCCACCATCGACTGACGCCGCCCGCGCCGCGCCCTCCCCCGCGCCCTCGACAGCCACCTCCCGCAGCGATGGGCGACCTGCCCATCGAAGGGACAGCCACGTCCGACGCCCCCCCCTTAACCCGTCCCTCCGCATCCGCACGCTCTTCCCGAAGGAAACCCCCATGAGCCGCCTCCCTGAAATCGTCCGTGAATTCGACCGTGTCTCGCCCGAGGTCGTGGCCCGCGCCAAGACCTTCCAGGCCGCCATCCTGGCCGACGTGGCCGGCCGCCGCGGCACCATGCACGCCCGCGTCGCGCCGGTCGACATGCAGATGGTGCTGGCCGGCCCTGCCTTCACCGTCGAGGTGCGCCCCGGCGACAACCTGATGATCCACGCCGCCATCGCGCTGGCGAAACCCGGCGACGTGCTGGTGATCGACGGCAAGGGCGACCAGACCGCCGCGCTGATGGGCACCCTGATGCTCAGCGCCTGCAAGAAGCTGGGCCTGGCCGGCGTGGTGGTCGACGGCGCGATCCGCGACCGGCTGGAACTGCTCGACCTGGGTTTTCCGGTGTTCAGCGCCGGCTTCAACCCGGCCGGCCCGACCAAGTTCGTGCCCGGCCGCATCAACCACCCGATCTCGGCCGGCGGCACCACCGTCATGCCGGGCGACCTGATCGTCGGCGACGCCGACGGCGTGGTGGTGATCGAGCGCGAGAAGGCGCCCGCGATGATGGATCTGGCGGTCAGGAAGGTGGCCGACGAGGCCGCCCGCATCGAGGCCATCGCCCGCGGCGACACCGAATCGAAATGGCTGCCCGCCGCCCTGCGCGCCGCCGGCGTGCTGAAGGAAGGCGAGTCGCTGTGAGCGCCGCCCGCAAACCGGTGGTGCTGGTGACCGGCGCCGACCTGGCACCGCAGGCGCTGGCCCTGCTGGGCGACTACCAGATGGCCTATGCCGGCAAGACGCCGTCGCAGGACGACATCGTCGCCCTGTGCCGGCAGCACGACCCGGTGGCGGCGATCGTCCGCTACAACGGCATGGGCGCCGCCGCGATGGACGCCGCGCCCTCGCTGAAGGTGATATCCAAGCACGGCAGCGGCACCGACACCATCGACAAGGCCGCGGCCGAAGCGCGCGGCATCGCGGTGGTGGCCGCCGTCGGCGCCAATGCCGCGGCGGTGGCCGAGCAGTCGATGGCGCTGATGCTGGCCTGCGCCAAGTCGGTGGTGGCGCTGGATGCGCGCATGCATGCCGGCCACTGGGACAAGGCCACCCACAAGAGCCTGGAGCTCGGCGGCCGCACCCTCGGCCTGGTGGGCCTGGGCGCCATCGGCCAGCGCTTCGCCCGCATGGCCGAGGCGATGGAGATGAAGGTCATCGGCTACGACCCGTTCGCGAAGAACCTGCCGGCCTACATCCGCCCGGTCGACCTGGAGACGATCTGGCGCGAGTCCGACGTGGTCTCGCTGCACTGCCCGCTGACCGAGGCCAACCGGGGCCTGATCGGCGCCGACACGCTGGCGCGCTGCCGCCCGGGCGTGATCGTGGTCAACACCGCCCGCGGCGGCCTGGTCGACGAGGCGGCGCTGCTGGCCGCGGTGCGCTCGGGCCAGGTGCGCGCCGCCGGCCTCGACAGCTTCGCGGTGGAGCCGATGACCGCCGGCCACCCGTTCCAGGGCCAGCCGGGCTTCGTGCTCAGCCCGCACATCGGTGGCGTCACCAGCGATGCCTACGTGAACATGGGCGTGGCCGCCGCCACCAACCTGCTGGCGGTGCTGGAACGCCAGGCGCAGCCCGCCGGCGCCTGAGGCCGGCGCACGCGGGCCGGACGGCAGCCGCCGCCACGGCCGCATCGAGACAAGAACAGGAGACCGACATGACTGCATCCGTACCCACCCGGGCGGCCCTCGCCTGCGCGCTCGTCGCCGCCGGCTGCGCCTTCGCGCCCGCCGCCATCGCGCAGCCGGCGTCCGCCTACCCCACCCGGCCGATCCGCCTGGTGGTCGGCTTTTCCGCCGGCGGCCCGACCGACGTGGTGGCCCGCGCCTTCGCCGACGTCGCCGGCCGCGCGCTCGGCCAGCCGGTGGTGGTCGACAACAAGCCCGGCGCCAACACCATCCTGGCGGCCGAGGCGGTGGCCGCGGCCCCGGCCGACGGCTACACCCTGCTGCTGGGCGCCACCAACCACACGATGATCCCGGCGCTCTACAGCGCCCGGGTGAAGTTCGACGCGCTGCGCTCCTTCGCGCCGATCTGCACCCTGGCGGTGAGCCCGACGGTGCTGGTGGTCGGGCCGTCGATGCCGGCGAAAACGCTCGACGAATTCCTGCAGCAGGTGCGCGCCAAGCCCGGCGAGCGCACCTACGCCACGCCGGGCAGCGGCAGCGGCGGCCACTTCGCCAGCGAGCAGTTCACCCGGCTGACCGGCACCCGGATGAACCACATCCCCTACAAGGGCGCGGCCCAGGCGGTGACCGACCTGATGGGCGGCCAGGTGGACAGCTCCTTCGCCACCCTGGGCTCGGTGCTGCCGCAGGTGCAGACCGGCAAGCTGCGCGCGCTGGCGGTGGCGGCGCCGCAGCGCTCGGCGCTGCTGCCCGAGGTGCCGACCTTCGAAGAGTC
>JAKONS010000057.1 GCA_022701845.1 Burkholderiaceae bacterium | reverse complement strand
GCCCAGCGCTGGGTGCTGGGCCTGGCCTCGCTGATCGTGTTCCTGGCGCTGTGGGAGGTGCTGGTGCGGGTGCTGCAGGTGCGCCCGATCACCCTGCCGCCGCCGAGCGCGGTGATCGCCGAACTGTGGGCCGAATCGGCCTTCTACCTCGACCATGCCGCCTTCACCCTGATGACGACATTGGGCGGCTTCGTGCTGGCCGCGGTGATCGGCGTGGCGCTGGCCACTTTGCTGGTGAGCTCGCAGCGCTTCGAGCATGCGGTCTACCCGCTGATCGTCGGCCTCAACAGCATCCCCAAGGTGGCCATCGCGCCGATCTTCGTGATCTGGATGGGCACCGGCTCCCAGCCCAAGGTGGCGATCGCCTTCCTGGTGGCGGTGTTCGCGGTGATCGTCGATTCGATGCACGGCCTGCGCTCGGTATCGACCGACGTGATGGACCTCGGCCGGGTGCTCAAGGGCTCGCCGCTGCAGTTCTTCTTCAAGGTGCGGCTGCCCGGCGCCCTGCCCTCGATCTGGGCCGGCTTCAAGGTGGCGATCTCGCTGTCGCTGGTGGGCGCCATCGTGGGCGAATTCGTCGCCTCGCAGAAGGGCCTGGGCTATGTGATCCTGAGCGCGCAGGGCACCTTCGACACCACCCGGGTGTTCGCCTCGGTGACGGTGCTGGCGATCATGGGCCTGGGGCTGTACGGGCTGCTGGCGGTGGCCGAGCGGCGATTGATGCCCTGGCGGTGAGGTTGTCGCGCGGCATTGCATTCGCAATGCGCATCGCGTGCAATTGCAAGACATGCTAACTTGGCGGCATGTCGCTCCGCCCCCGCTCCCGCTCCATTCGCCGCCGTGATTCCGTTCCCGCACCGGCTGCCGCGTCGGTTTCCGCGCCGGTTTCGGTCGCGGGCGGCATGGCTGGCGCATTCGCCGAACTGCTCCGGCACAACCTAGTCGACGTGGCGCCGGACCACCGCTCTGGCCCGGTTTTCGTCCAGCAGGCCGAAGGCGCCTGGCGCCTCGACACCGATGCCGCGGCCCTCGTCGCCCGGTGTGGCCTGAAGGCGCAGGCGATCGACGACTGGCTGGCGGTGGCCCGCCTGCCGCGCCAGGGTTTCTACGCCGGCCTGCGGCTCACCGCCTCCACCTTCTCGCGCAAGGGCAAGGACGAAGCGCTCGACCCGGCGGTCACCGAGCGGCTGCTGCGGCAGTCGGCGCTGATGGTGAACGCCGCCGAGGTGTTCGGCGACGGCGCCGCCGCCTGGATGACCAGACCCCATCCGCTGCTGGGCGGCGACACCCCGCTGGATGCCGGCAGCAACGAATACGGCGGCGTGCAGGTGCGCGAGATCCTCGCGGCGATCCAGCACGGCGGCGTGGTGTGAGCCGCACCGTCTACCGCATCGGCACCCGGCGCGCCCGCACCCTGGAGGCCCTGCCCTACGGCTCCACCCTGGCCGCCGGCCGCTGGCACCTGACGCCGCCGGAAGGCCTGCCCATCGTGTATGCCGGGAGCTCGCGCGCCCTGTGCCAACTGGAGAAACGCGTGCACTGCAACGGCGTGGCGCCGATCGATCTGATGCTGCTGGCCCTGACCGTGCCGGCCGACGCACCGCTGCAGTCGCTCGACGAGGTCGCGACCCTGCCCGGCGACTGGATCGCACGGCCCGCGGCCACCCGCGCCATCGGCGTGCGCTGGCGCCGGGCCGGCGCGGCGCTCGGCCTGTGGGTGCCGTCGGCGGTCGAGCCGGCGGAGCACAACCTGCTGCTCAATCCGGACCATCCCGCCTACCGCGCCATCGACCTGCAGGTGCTGGTCGAGCCCTTCGTTTTCGATCCCCGCATGTTCGACTAGGGCCCCAGTCTCTATCACAGAAATAGAGAAACCGATGGTTTCCCGATAGTCCAAGCGGCTGTCCTGCAAGGAAAATCTCGCTTTCCGTGATGAACCAAGCAGGAGTCTCTCAATGAACGGTCAGAACACAGACAACGGCGCCGCGCCGACCGCCGGCAAGTGCCCCTTCAGCCAGGCCGCCGGCACCGGCCGCACCAACCGTGACTGGTGGCCGACGCAGCTGCGCGTCGATCTGCTGCACCAGCACTCTTCCAAATCCGACCCGATGGGCGCCGGCTTCGACTACGCCGCCGCCTTCAAGACGCTCGACCTGGCCGCGGTGAAGGCCGACCTGGCCGCGCTGATGACCGACTCGCAGCCCTGGTGGCCGGCCGACTTCGGCCACTACGGCCCGCTGTTCGTGCGCATGGCCTGGCACAGCGCCGGCACCTACCGCATCGGCGACGGCCGCGGCGGCGCCGGCCGCGGCCAGCAGCGCTTCGCGCCGCTCAACAGCTGGCCCGACAACGTCAGCCTGGACAAGGCACGCCGCCTGCTGTGGCCGATCAAGCAGAAGTACGGCAACAAGATCTCCTGGGCCGACCTGCTGATCCTCACCGGCAACGTGGCCCTGGAAACCATGGGCTTCAAGACCTTCGGCTTCGCCGGCGGCCGGGCCGACGTGTGGGAACCCGACCAGGACGTGTACTGGGGCCGCGAAGACAAGTGGCTCGGCGGCGACAAGCGCTACAGCCAGGGCTCGCCCGGCGTGGACGGCCCCGGCGTGCTGGTGAAGGACGACGACAGCGAAGTGCCGCACAGCCGCGACCTGGAGAACCCGCTCGCCGCGGTGCAGATGGGCCTGATCTATGTCAACCCGGAAGGCCCGGACGGCAAGCCCGACCCGATCGCCTCGGCGCGCGACATCCGCGACACCTTCGCCCGCATGGCGATGGGCGACGAGGAAACCGTGGCGCTGATCGCCGGCGGCCACACCTTCGGCAAGACCCACGGTGCCGGCCCCGCCGAGAACGTCGCCCACGAACCCGAGGCCGCCGGCATCGAGAGCCAGGGCCTGGGCTGGCACAACAGCTTCGGCTCCGGCAAGGGTGGCGACACCATCACCAGCGGCCTGGAAGTCACCTGGACCACCAAGCCGACGCAGTGGACCAACGAGTACTTCGAGCACCTGTTCGGCTTCGAGTGGGAGCTCACCAAAAGCCCGGCCGGCGCCCACCAGTGGACCGCCAAGGACTCGCAGGAAACCATTCCGCACGCGCACGATCCGTCCAGGAAGATCAAGCCGACGATGCTGACCTCCGACCTGGCCCTGCGCATGGACCCGGCCTACGAGAAGATCTCGCGCCGCTTCTTCGAGAACCCGGACGAGTTCGCCGACGCCTTCGCCCGCGCCTGGTTCAAGCTGACGCACCGCGACATGGGTCCGCGCGTGCGCTACCTGGGCCCGGAAGTGCCGGCCGAAGTGCTGATCTGGCAGGACCCGGTGCCCGAAGTCGACCATGCGCTGGTCGGCGATGCCGACGTGGCCGCGCTCAAGCAGCAGGTGATCGCCTCCGGCCTGACCGTGTCGCAGCTGGTCTCGACCGCCTGGGCCTCGGCCTCCACCTTCCGCGGTTCGGACAAGCGCGGCGGTGCCAACGGTGCGCGCATTCGCCTGGCGCCGCAGAAGGACTGGGCGGTGAACCAGCCCGAGCAGCTGGCCACTGTGCTCAAGACGCTTGAGGGCATCCAGTCTTCCTTCGCTGCCGGCGGCAAGAAGATCTCGATGGCCGACCTGATCGTGCTGGCGGGCAATGTCGGTGTGGAGCAGGCGGCGCGGGCGGCCGGCCGTGAAGTGACGGTGCCGTTCACGCCGGGGCGCACCGATGCGTCGCAGGAGCAGACCGACGTGGTGTCGTTCACCCCGCTGGAGCCGTATGCGGACGGGTTCCGCAACTACACCAAGGCGCAGTACAGCGTGCCGGCCGAAGTGCTGCTGGTCGACCGCGCGCAGCTGCTGACGCTGACCGCGCCGGAGATGACGGTGCTGGTGGGCGGCCTGCGGGTGCTGGGTGCCAACGTCGGCGGGGTTCAGCATGGCGTGCTGACGACTGCGCCGGGGACGTTGAGCAACGACTTCTTCGTGAACCTGCTGGATATGGGGACCGAGTGGAAGCCGGCGTCGGCTGCCGGGGTCTACGAAGGGCGGGATCGGGCTTCCGGTGCGGTGAAGTGGACCGGTACCCGGGCCGACCTGGTGTTCGGATCGAACGCTTTGCTGCGGGCGGTGGCCGAGGTCTATGCGGCGGGCGATGCGCAGCAGAAGTTCGTGGACGACTTCGTGGCGGCCTGGGTCAAGGTGATGGAGCTGGACCGGTTCGATCTGCGCGCCTGATCGGGCTCATCGCCTGTCGGAGGGCATCGCTTCTGCGGCGCCCGCTGGCAGAAACCATGGAATGAAAGGGTTTGGGGCTTCGGTCCCGAACCCTTTTTCCGTTGGCCGGTGCCGACCTCGTGCCTGGGTGGCACCGTTATTTCTTGCTGGCGATGACCATGTAGTAGGTGCAGGGGTTCGCCGCGTCTTCGTTGTGGAAGCGGTAGGACGACTTGACCTCGAAATACAGGGTGTCGCCGGTATCCAGCCGGTAGGGCGCTTCGTCGATATACACGGTCAATGCACCTTCGCTCACCGAAACATATTTCTCGGTCGGGGTGGCATAGGCCGGCAGCACCCCGGTCGAGCTCTTGGGTGCCAGGCGGTGCATCACGAACTCGATGCCGTTGGCCAGATGGGGCGGCGACAGCACCCAGCGGTCGAGGCCGGAACGGGCGTCGCGAAAAGCCAGCCGGTCGGCCGATTTGACGACCGAGACGCTGGCCCGGTCGGGTGCGGCGCCCAGCAGGGTCGACAGCGACACCCCGAAGCCGGAGGCGATGCGCACGATGATCGGCAGGGTGGGGCTTTTTTCGCCGCGCTCGATGCTGGAGAGCATCGCGCGGCTGACGCCGGCACGTTGCGAGAACTGCTCCAGGCTCAGGCCGGCCTGCACCCGCAAGGACCGGATCCTGGCGCCCAGTTCGACGCTGATCGCCTGGTCGGCAGCGGCGTTGGCGGCCTGCGACTGCGGTTTCGGCAGGGCCGGGCTGGGTGTGGCTGAAGTCATTCGACGCATGTTCCTGAATAGACAACCAGTTTACTGAACGACCCGACCCGACCACGCCGCTGCGGCTGACACCCTGCCGAGGCGGCGCAGGCGTGCGGACACTAGGGAAAGTACCGCCGCCCTCCCCGCGCAAACCGGGTTGACAGCCTGTGCACCGGCAGCGAATCATGTCTTCTATGGAAGACAAGTTCTTCTGTAGAAGACAAAACGCTGCAACGCCACAGGAAAGAATCTTGGAAAAATTTCAAATGTTCATCGACGGCACCTGGTGCGATGCCGTGGGCGGTGAAACCTTCGACAGCATGAATCCGGCCGATGGTGAGGTGTGGGCCGCGATGCCGAAAGCCGACCACCGCGATGTGGAACTCGCGGTGCAGGCGGCCCGGCGCGCTTTCCAACAAGGCCCGTGGGCCACGATGACCGCGAGCGCCCGCGGCCTGCTGCTGCACCGGCTGGGCGACCTGATCGCCGAGAACGCCGAGGCGCTGGCGGAACTGGAAGTGCGCGACAACGGCAAGCTCAAGGCCGAGATGCTGGGGCAGATGAAATACCTGCCGCAGTGGTTCTACTACTTCGGCGGCATGGCCGACAAGATCGAAGGCGCCGTCACCCCGATCGACAAACCGGGGCTGTTCCACTACATCAGCTACGAGCCGCTGGGCGTGGTGGCGGCGATCGCGCCGTGGAATTCACCGCTGCTGCTGGCCACCTGGAAGATCGCTCCGGCGCTGGCCGCGGGCAACACCATCGTGGTGAAACCGTCCGAGTTTTCGTCGGCCTCCACCCTGCTGCTGGCCCGGCTGGTGGAGCAGTCCGGCATACCGGCGGGCGTGTTCAACGTGGTGACCGGTTTCGGGCTGGATGTCGGCGAGCCGCTGGTCAAGCATCCGCTGGTCGCGCGGGTGGCGTTCACCGGCAGCGATGCCGGCGGGCGCCGGGTCTACCAGAACGCCGCCGCCGAACTGAAGCGGGTCACGCTGGAGCTGGGTGGCAAATCGGCCAATATCGTGTTCGAGGATGCCGATCTGGACGAGGCGGCCAAGGGCGTGATTTCCGGCGTATTCGCCGCCACCGGCCAGACCTGCATGGCCGGCTCGCGCCTGTTGGTGCAGCGCTCGGTGCACGACCGCTTCGTCGAGAAACTGATCGAGGTGATGAAGGGCGCGCGGCTGGGTAATCCGATGGACGCCGCGACGAATGTCGGCCCGGTATCGACCCCGCCGCAACTGCAGAAGGTGCTCGACTACATCGACATCGCCAAGGCCGAGGGTGCGGTGTGCGTGCTGGGCGGCGAACGCTCCCGCCGCGCGGGTTGCGAAAAAGGCTTGTTCGTCGAGCCGACGATATTCGTCGGCGTCGACAACCAGATGCGCATCGCGCGCGAAGAAGTATTCGGGCCGGTGCTGGTGGTGATTCCCTTCGACAGCGAAGACGACGCGGTGGCGATTGCCAACGATTCTCCCTACGGACTGGCCGCCGGCGTCTGGACGAGCGATCTGGGCCGGGTGCTGTCGCTGCCGAAACGGATTCACGCCGGCACCGTCTGGGTGAATGCCTACCGGGTGGTGAGCTATATGGCACCGTTCGGTGGATTCAAGGCCTCCGGCATCGGCCGGGAGAATGGCCAGAAAGCCATCTACGAATATCTCGAGGCCAAGAGCGTTTATATCAACGCGAAGCCGAAAATCGCGAACCCCTTCATTCTGGGGTGAGCGGCCACGCTCGCTGCGCGGGCTTTCGCACCGCACATCTGCATTAAATCGATAAACGGAGACAACCATGGGAACAGTGGGTGGCAATCACCTGTCGGCAACGCCGGCGAGAAAAGGACTGACCGGGGCGGAACGCAAAGTCATATTTGCGTCGTCCGCCGGTACGGTATTCGAGTTCTACGATTTCTTTCTGATCGGGCTGCTGGCAGCGGAAATGACATCGGCCTTTTTCTCGGGCCTGAGCCCGACCGCCGGTTATATCTTCACGCTGCTGGGTTTCGCTGCCGGCTTCGTGCTGCGCCCGTTCGGCGCCATCGTCTTCGGACGGCTCGGCGACATGGTCGGGCGCAAATACACCTTTCTGATCACCATCGTGATCATGGGCCTGGGCACATTCGCCGTCGGCCTGCTGCCCACCTACGCCACCGCCGGCCTGATCGCGCCGATTCTCTTCATCACCATGCGCCTGCTGCAGGGGCTGGCGCTGGGGGGTGAATTCAGCGGCGCCGTGATTTATGTGGCGGAGCATTCGCCCAACCGCGACCGCGGTGCGTGGACCTCCTGGATCATGATGACCGCCGCGCTGGGTCTGATTCTGGCGATCATCGTGATCGTGCCGCTGCGGCTGTGGCTCGGCCCGGACGACTTCAAGGCCTGGGGCTGGCGCATTCCTTATCTGGCGTCGATCGTTCTGCTGGGTCTTTCGGTATGGATCCGCATGTCGCTCAGCGAATCGCCTGAATTCAAGCGGATGAAATCGGAAGGCAAGCTGTCGAAGGCGCCGCTGTCGGAAGCGTTCGGCCAGTGGAAAAACCTGAAGCTGGTATTGATCGCCCTGCTGGGCGTGGTGCCCGGCCAGGCGGTGGTCTGGTACACCGGCCAGTTCTACACCATGTTCTTTCTCGGCAAGATATTGAAAGTGGACGACCTGACGGTGAATGCCCTGGTGGTGGTCGCCACCATCCTGAGCGTGCCGCTGTATTACTTCTTCGGCTGGCTGTCGGACCGTATCGGCAGAAAGCCGGTATATCTGTCGGGCCTGCTGCTGGCCGCGATCTTCTTCATTCCGCTTTTCAAGCAACTGGCCCATTTCGCCAACCCGGCACTCGAAAGCGCGATCGCCAATGCGCCGGTCACCGTCGTGGCCGATCCGAAGGAATGCTCGGTTCAGTTCAACCCCACCGGCACCACCAAATTCACCAGCTCCTGCGATGTCGTGAAATCGACACTGGCCCGGGCGGGTTTGAATTACCAGAGCCAGGACGGCGCCGCCGGTTCGAAGGCGGAAGTGCGTATCGGCAAGACGGTCATCCCGGGATATAGCGGAACCGACGCCGATGCCGCGGCCCGGAGCAGCGCTTTCAACAAGGAGCTGACCCAGGCACTGCAGTCCAACGGCTATCCGCCCGGCAAGGCGGCGCCGGAAGACATCAACAAACCGATGGTCGTGCTGATCCTGCTGTTGCTGCTGACCTTCGGCACCATGACCTTCGCGCCGATGTCGGCCATGCTGGTGGAACTGTTTCCCTCCCGCATCCGCTTCACCGCCATGTCGTTTCCTTATCACATGGGCGTGGCGATATTCGGCGGGTTCCTACCGGCAGCGGCTTTCGCGATCGTCGCCAGCACCGGCCTGATTTATTCCGGCATCTGGTACCCGGTGGCGGTAGCGCTCTTCTCCTTCGTGATCGTGCTGTTGTTCGCCAAGGAAAACAGCGGCTCCGATATCTACCAGAAGAGCTGAAACGCGCGCCTCGAGCGTCATCGAACAAAGAAAGGACCACTATGCAGGGCGTCGTTTTTCTCGGAGACCGCCACATCGGTTTGTCTTCCTTCGCCGATCCCACGCCGGGGCCGGGCGAGGTGGTGCTGGAAATCAAGGCGTCCGGCATGTGCGGCACCGATCTCAAGTACTACCGGGCGGCGGCCGGCGCCGGCGCCTCGGCCATCGGCCTGAAAGGCGGGGGCGAGTCCGGCCCGGTGATCGCGGGGCACGAGCCTTGCGGCGTGGTGGTGGCGGTCGGCCCGGGCGTCACCGGCAAGCAGGCCTATGCGGGCATGCGGGTGATGCAGCACCACTACAAGGGCTGCGACTGCTGCGTGCACTGCTGGTCGGGGTGGTCGCAGATGTGCGTCGACGGTGCGGCGGTGTATGGCGCCACCGCGCACGGGGCGCATGCGCCCTACATGAAATGCCCCGCCAACAGCCTGGTGCCGCTGCGCGAAGAGCTGAGTTTTTCCACCGGCTCGGCGATCGCCTGCGGCACCGGCACCGCCTGGGGTGCGCTGCAGCGGCTCGACCTGCAGGGCCACCAGACCATCGCGATCTTCGGCCAGGGTCCGGTGGGCCTGTCCGCGACGCAGCTGGCGGTGGCGATGGGCGCGCGGGTGATCGCGCTGGATATCAGCGACGAGCGCCTGGCCCGGGCGACCGCGCTCGGCGCACAGGTGGCGGTCAACGTCGGCACCGCCGGTGCGGTGGCCGACATCGTGCGCGACCTCACCGACGGCCTCGGCGTGCATGTCGCCTTCGAGGCCTCCGGTGCCGCATCGGCGCGCAAGCAGGCGGTCGAATGCGTGCGGCCGTGGGGCAAGGTGTGTTTCGTCGGCGAAGGCGGCTCGATGACGCTCGACGTCAGCAACGACCTGCTGCGCAAGCAGGTCACGCTGATGGGGTCGTGGACATTCTCCAAAGCCGGGCTGGCCGAATGCGCCGATTTCGTGGCCGAGCGCCATGTCGATGTCGACCGCCTGTTCACCGACCACTGGCGCCTGGACCAGGCCGACGAGGCCTACCGGAAATTCGATCTGCAAACCGGCGGCAAGGGCGTTTTCCTGTTCTGACGGCCGGCGCGCGGTGCCGGTCAACCCAGGCGCCGCGCCGCCACCCCCATATCCATCCAGTTCGCCTCGTGGCAGGTGAAAACGATGATCTGGTGCCGCAGCGAGGCATCGTACAAAACCCGTTTCATCTGCCCCAGCCGCTCGAAATCGGAATTCACCAGCGAGTCGTCCAGCATGATCAGCGTCGGTTTTCCGGCTTCCTTCAGCAGATCCGCATAGGCCAGCCGGGCGATGATCCCGATCTGCTCCCGCTCGCCGCCGGACAGCTCCAGGAACCCGCCGGTCTCGACCCCGAAAGCCGACGACCGCACCACCCGCCCCGGCCGCAAGGCCTCGTCCAGCACCACCCCCGCCCCCGGCATGTGGATCGCCAGATACCGATCCATATGCCGCTGCAGCGGCGCCAGGATGCTCCGCGCCACCGCCGCGCGCTTCTCCCCCAGCACCTGCAGCAGATGGCCCAGCGCCGCCGCCCGCCGCGACCGGTCGGCCACCAGGCGCTGCAACCGCGCCACCGCCTCGCGCGCGGTCGCCGCCTCTTCCTGCAGGCCGAGCGCGCCCTGGGCCTGCAGCTGCCCCATCAGGTGCTGCTGCTCCGCTCCCGCCCGGCCGTGCTCGGCTTCCAGCGCCGCCGCGCTGCGGGTCCAGCGCTCGATGTCCTGCCGCAATTGCGTCGGCTGCGCCGCCTGCAGCCGCGCGTCCAGCTCCGCCAGTTGCGACTGCGCCTGCGCCGCGCGGGCCTGCGCCGCCGCCCGGTCGGCCGCCACCGCGCCGCGCCGGGCTTCGCGGCCGGGGGCGTCGATCTTCTGCTGCGCGGCCTCGGCTTCGCGCAGCGCGAAACGCAGGGTCTCCTGCGCCTTGCCGGCGATCTGCCGGGCGCGTTCGGCCGCCTGCTGGGCGTCCTTCAGGGCGGCGCGGGTGCTGTCTTCGCGGGCCTCGGCAGCGTCGACCGATAGCGGCTCGGCGGCATCGTCGCCGACCGGCGGCAAGCCCTCCAGCGCCTGCCGGTGCCGGCCGGCCTCGCCTTCGGCGCGGGTGGCTTCGGCGCGTAGGCCGTCCAGGCCCTGGGGCGCCAGGCCGGCCAGGGTGGCGTCGAGATGGCGCAGGGCGGTGCCGGCGCGCTCCCAGGCTTCTTCCTGGCGGTGCGCCTCTTCGACCTGGGCGGCGCCCATCGCCTGCAGCGCCTCGGCCAGCGCCTGGGCGGCGCGGGCGCTTTCGGCCTGCAGCTGCGACAGATCCTGCGCGCCGGGCAGCACCCGGATGCTGCCGATGCCGGCGATGTCGATCACCACCGGCTCGGCGATGGTGCGGTGGCCCTCGCCCTGCAGGGCGACGCCGTCGAGCCGCACCGCGGTGTCGCCCGCCAAGCGGTATTCCAGCCGGGTGGACACCGCGTCGAGCCGCGCCTGCGCGGTCGCCCGGCGCGCGTCGGCGGCCTGCAGTCGCTTGCGGGCGCCGGCGAAACCCGCCAGCCGCGACTGCTCGGCCCGGTGGGCGGCGCGCTGGGCGTCGTGCGCCTCGGCCTGGGCGATGCGCGCCTGCAGCACGACCAGCGCCTGCCGGGCGGCTTCGCCGGCCTCGGCATGGGTGCGGCGCTGCGCGGCCCGGCGCGCGGCGGCCAGCCCGGTGCGGGCGGCGGCGTCGGCCTGCGCGGCGGCGTCCAGCAGCGCTTCGGCGGCCTTCAGGTCGCGCGCGGCGGGCGCCTCGCGCTCGGCGGCCTGGGCGCTTTCGGCGCGCCGGGTGCGCACCGCCTGCTCCTCCTGGTCGAAGGCCTGCAGCAGGGCGGTGGCGTGGTCGATCTCGGTGGCGGCCAGCTGCTGCGCGGTGCGGCGCTGCTCGCGCTCGTGGGCCAGGCGCTCCAGGCCGGCGAGCTGCTGGCCGGCCTGTTCGGCCTGCCGGCGCAGCGCCAGCCAGGGCCGGTCGCGCTCGGCGTCGGCCTGCTGCTGGCGCAGGCGGGTGTAGCGGTCGACCGCGGCGTCGTAGGCGGCGATGGCGGTGTCGAGGCGCGCCGCCTCGGCCTGCGCGGCGGCCAGGCGGTCGATGTCGCGGGCGTATTCGCCGGTGGGCTTGCCGCCCTTGGTGTGCAGCACCGCCAGTTCGGCGGCGACGCGCTCGACCACCCGGTCGCCGGCGGTGGCGGCCAGCTCGCCCATCTCGTTGCCTAGCGCCCGGCTGAGGTATTCGTGCGCATGGCCGACCTGGTCGATCACCGCGCCGGCCGTGCCCTGGCGCACCCACAGCAGGCCGGGCACGCCGCGGTGCTCTTCCTTGCTGGCGCCCTTGTTGGCATAGCTGAACGAGAACATGCCGGCCAGCAGCTGCTCGGCCTCGTCGCCGGTGACGGTGGCGCCGTCGATCTCCAGGGTGCACGACTTGCGCCCGCCGAAGGTCTTGGCCAGGCGGTAGTGGCGCCCCTCGTGCTCGAAGGCCACCTGTACCGACGGGCTGGCGCCGGGCTGGCTCCACGGCGCCAGCGATTCGCCCAGCGCGGCGGTGCGGTGGCGCTCCTGGAAAGCCACCCGCACCGCCTCGGCCAGCGTCGATTTGCCGCAGCCGTTGGGCGCGGCCACCAGGTTGATGCCCTCGTGCAGGCCGTCGAGGGTGAAGGCGTCGCGAAAGCGCCGGAACGCCTCGACCCGGATGGAGGTGATCTTCATGCCATGTCCTTGCGGATGCGCGCCAGCTGCAGCAGCGCCTCGCGGGCGATCTCCGCGGTGTCGGGCTGCGGGCTGTCGAGCTCGTCCTTCAATGCCTGCAAGGCCTCGCCCACGAAACCGTCGGCCTGCAGCGCCTGCAGGTCGGCCGCGGTGGGCGCCAGGCGCAGGCCGTCCTGGCGCAGGGTGCAGGCGGCGGCGCGCAGCTCGGCGGCGTCGAGTGCCGCCTGCACCCGCGCCTGGGTGGCCATGTCGCAGCTGCCCGACAGCTGCACGTCGGCCACGGTGTGGGCGTCGATGCCGGCCAGCGCCTCCAGGGCCGCCTCGGCATCGGCCTCGCCGTCGATCTGCAGCACCAGCTGGCGCCACCGGAAGCGCGCCACCGCCACCGGCTCCACCCGCGGCGGCGCGCCGGGCGCGTCGATCTCGACGATCAGCACATGGCCCGGCGCGTTGCCGCGAAACCGCTCAGGCTCGTGGGTGCCGCTGTACCAGGTGCGCGCGTCCACCTGCTTCATGCCGTGCCAGTCGCCCAGCGCCAGGTAGTCGAGCCGGGCGCGGGCGGCGCGGTCGGGCGCGATCGGGTTGGGCGAATCGACGTCCTCGGCCAGCAGCCCGGCGACGCTGCCGTGCGCCAGGCCGATGCGCAGCAGGCCGTCGGCCGACTCGGCCTGGTCGAACCAGTCGGTGAGGTCGGCATGGGTGTGGCGCTGGGTCAGCGGCGCGGCCAGCACCGCGAAGCGCTCGCCGCCCAGGCCCTGCAGCTCCACCACCCGGCGCGGCTCCAGGCACAGCACCGCATTGGCCGGCACCGCGCCCAGGCGCAGCGCCTGCCGCCAGACCGATTCCGACAGCGCCGCGTCGTGGTTGCCGGGCAGCAGCAGCCAGGGGCCGGGGTAGCCGGCCATCGCCTCGAACATGCGCACGATGGTCTTCTCGCGCGGGGTCTGGGTGTCGAACACGTCGCCGGCCACCAGCACCGCGTCCACCTGCCGCTCGGCGGCCAGCTGCGCGATGCGGCGCACGCCGTCGATGCGGGCCGCCGCCAGCTCGGCGGCGTCGCCGCTGTCGAACTGGCTGTAGACGCGGCCGATCTGCCAGTCGGCGGTGTGGAGGAATTTCATGGGGGTCCGAAAGGAGGAAGACGGAAGGCGGCGCGCGCTGGGCGCCCGCGGCGTTCGGCCTGCAATCTAGCACCGCCGCCCGGCGCGGCGGGCGGCACGATGGAAGCCCCCGGTTCGCGTTTTCGGCCTACCCGCGGCGGCGCCGGTTTCCACCAGCATCGGCGCTCCCGCACCGCAGGCCCCGACGCCTGCCGGCTGCCCGAACACAACAACACGAAGAATCCGCACCATGAGCCGACCGGCTGTCACCCCCGGCGCGTCCGAGCGCCCCCTCGCGGTCTACGCGGCCATCGCCGCCAACATCGCCATCGCCGTCACCAAGTTCATCGTCGCCGGCCTGACCGGCAGCGCGGCGATGCTGTCCGAGGGCATCCACTCCGCCGTCGACACCTTCAACGGCGTGCTGCTGCTGGTCGGCCTGCGCCTGAGCAAGCGGCCGGCCAGCGCCGAGCACCCGTTCGGCCATGGCAAGGAACTGTATTTCTGGAGCCTGATCGTGGCGGTGCTGATCTTCGGCCTGGGCGGCGGCATGTCGGTCTACGAGGGCGTCGAGCATGTGCGCCACCCGGCGCCGCTGAGCGACCCGATGTGGAACTACATCGTGCTCGGCCTGGCCGCGCTGTTCGAGGGCGCCAGCTTCGCGGTGGCCCTGCGCGAGTTCATGGCGCAGAAACGCGGCCAACCGTTCTGGAGCGCCATCCGCCGCAGCAAGGACCCGACCAGCTACACCGTGCTGGCCGAGGACGGCGCCGCGCTGGCCGGCCTGGGGCTGGCGGCGGCCGGCATCTTCGCCAGCCACCATTTCGACATGCCGGTGCTCGACGGCGTGGCCTCGATCGCCATCGGCCTGCTGCTGGCGGCGGTGGCGGTGTTCCTGGTGCGCGAGGCGCGCGGCCTGCTGATCGGCGAGGGCCTGCGCCCCGAGACCGCCGACCGCATCCGCGCCCTGGCCCTGGCGCATCCCGGCGTGCGGGCCACCGGCAAGGTGCTGTCGATGTACCTGGGGCCGAACGAGGTGCTGGTGACGCTCGACATCTCCTTCGACGCCGGCACCCTGGCCAGCGACGCCGGCCGCATCGTGGATGCGCTGGAGGCCGAGGTGCAGGCGCAGTTCCCGATGATCCGCCGGGTGTTCATCGGCTCGGTCGACTGAGCCGGCGCGCAGTCGTTTCAGCCGCCGACCAGCCGCTGCAGATTGCGATCCAGTAGGGCCGCCGCCTCGCGAAGGCCGGGCAGGCAGGGCGCGAATTCGGCGGCCAGGCCGTCGGCGCGGGCGGTGCCGAGCGCGCGGCGCAGGCTGTCGGCATAGGCGGGAATCGCCTTCCAGTCGGCCACCGTGGCGGGCGTGATCTCGCAGTGGTACTGGAAGCCATAGGCATGGCGGCCCCAGCGCAGGGCCTGCACCGGGCAGGCGGCGTTGGCGGCCAGCACCACCGCGCCGGGCGGCAGCACCGATACCTCGGCGCCATGCCACTGGAAGGTCTGC
>JAKONS010000033.1 GCA_022701845.1 Burkholderiaceae bacterium | reverse complement strand
GGTCCGTGCGGGTGAGCCCATGCCCCGGATGTATTCGCGCCTCATGTTCGACTCCGCCGATGCAGACAATGCCGCCATCACATGGGTGTGGGTGCGTGAAGCATGAGGCCGACTCGGAAATCGAGCTTCGCACCTAGTCCGCCTTGATGTCCTGTTCCCTGACGATCTTCGCGTAGCGCGCCGTCTCGGCGGCGACGAAGGCGCGCAGTTCGTCGGGCGTCGAGTGCATCGGCTCGGCGCCCATCTCGGCCAGGCGGGTCTTGAGCTCCGGATCGTCCATGGCCTTGACCAGCGCCTTGCCGAAGGTGTCGGCGATCGGCTTGGGCACGCCGGCGGGCAGCCAGATGCTCCACAGGTTCGCGCCGACCAGGTCCTTGTAGCCGCTCTCGGCGAAGGTCGGCACATCGGGCAGCAGCGGGCTGCGTTGGGCGCCGGTGTAGGCGATGGCGCGCAGCCGGCCGCCGCGCAACTGCGGCAGCGCGGCCGGCGGATCGACCGCGATCATGTCGAGCTGGTTGGCCAGCACGTCGTTGAGCGCCTGCACGCCGCCCTTGTAGGGCACGTGGGTGATGCGGATGCCGGCGGCCTGGTTGAGCATGGCGCCGGTGAAGTGGGCGAAGGTCCCCAGGCCGCCGGAGCCGTAGTTGAGCTTGTCCGGCTGGGCCTTGGCCGCCGCCACGATGTCGGCCACGGTGCGATGGGGCGAGGCGGCATTCACCACCAGCACGGCCGGCCCGGTCGCGATCAGCGACACCGGCATGAAGTCCTTCGCCATGCTGTAGGGCACCTTGGTGATGAGCGGCTGCGTGATGGCCGAGCCCAGTGTGCCGATGGTGAAGGTGTAGCCGTCGGCCGGCTGCTTGGCGGCGTAGACCATGCCGATGGCGCCACCCGCGCCGGGCCGGTTCTCGATCACCACCGGCTGGCCGATGGCCTCGCCCAGCTTCAGGCCGAAGATGCGTGCCAGCGCGTCGGAGGCCCCGCCGGGCGGGAAGTTGACGATGAACTTCAGCGGCGCCGAGGGATAGGGGTCCTCGGCCATCGCGGCCAGGGGCGCGGCCGCGGTCGCGGCCAGCAGGGTGCACAGCAGGAGGCGTCTCGTCATGGCTTGTCTCCGACGGATTCTTCTGGTTCCGGCCGGGAACGCGCCCGGCGCGCACTCATCCGCTCACGCGCTCATGTGCTCACAGGCCCAGCGTGGCGGCGATGATGTTCTTCTGGATCTCCGAGGTGCCGCCGCCGATGGTCGCGAGGCGCGAGTCGCGGAAGAAGCGCTGCATCGGATATTCCATGCAGTAGCCATAGCCTCCGAGCACCTGCAGGCAGACATCCGAGATCGTCTTGTACGACTCGGCCACGTGGTACTTCAGCACCGCCGCATCGGCGCGCTCGGCCCGGCCGTTCTCCATCAGCCAGGCATAGCGGCGCACCAGGGCCTGCGAGGTGTCGAGCAGGACCTTCATGTCGGCGAACTTGTGCTGCGTGACCTGGAAGCTGCCGATGGTCTTGCCGAACTGCTGGCGCGTCTTCGCATAGTCGAGCGCGTATTCGAAGGCCCGCCGCGCCGCGCCGATGCGCGCCGCCGACAGGCACAGGCGCTCGTAGCGCAGCGTGTCCTCGCAGATCGACCAGCCCCGGTCGAGCTCGCCGAGCAGGGCGCTGCGCGGCACCCGCACATCGGTGTAGGTGACCTCCGTGGTGCCGATGGCGCGCTGGCCCAGGGTGGGGATGCGGCGCACCTCGATGCCGGGCAGCGCCGTGTCGACCAGGAAGGTGCTGATGCCCTGCTGCTTCCTGGCCTGGTCGCTGGTGCGCACGGCCAGGAGGACGTACTGCGCGATGTCCATGCCGGAGGTCCATTGCTTGCGGCCGTTGATGACGAAGTGGTCGCCATCGGCCACCGCGCGGGTGCGCAGCGCCGCCGCGTCGGAGCCGGAGTCGGGTTCGGTCAGGCCGAAGGCGAAGGACAGCTCGCCGGCGATGACCCCGGGGACGATGCGGCGCTTCTGCTCCTCGGTGCCGTGCTTGAGCACCGCGTAGCAGCCGAAGGTGAAGCTGCGGAACAGCCACAGGCCCAGTTCCTCGAAATGGTTGCCGGTCTCCTCCAGCAGCAGCGCCAGATCGGTCGCCGAGCCGCCGGCGCCGCCGTACTCCTCCGGCGCGATCAGGCCCAGCCAGCCATTGCGCGCCAGGGCCTGGAAGGCCTCGCGCGGCGGTGTCTCGGTCTCGTCGCAGCGCGCCACGTAGTCCATGTCGCAGACGTCGTCCAGCAAGGCGCGCACGTGGCCGAGCATGGCTTCCTGGTCGCTGGTGATGCCGAAATTCATGGGAGGGGCTTCCTTGGAAGGACGGGAACGGCGGCGGTCGCGTCACGACGGCAGGATCGGCCCCGGAGTGTTGCAGATGATTTAATCAGGTGATTGAATCGTAGGGCGAGCCATGGCCGCTGTCAATCGAGGGGCGATGCGAAAGGCGATGCGAAAGGCGATGCGACGGGCCCGGGCGCGCGACGCCGCAGGGCGGGCCGCTCGGGGCCGCTCGGGTGCGCTCAGCGTGGCGACCGGGCCGGCGTGGAG
>JAKONS010000024.1 GCA_022701845.1 Burkholderiaceae bacterium | reverse complement strand
GAACACCAGCCACTTGTTGTCGGGGGTGAAGTGGATGTTCGGTTCCAGCTGGTAGTTGTGCTTCGAAAGGTCGACCAGCCGTTCGGGTTCGAACGTGCCCGGCGCGATCAGCTGGTCGGCATCGGCGGCATGGATGCCGGCCACGTCGGGGATCGCCTTCGGCGTCAGCAGGTACAGCCATTTGCCGTCCTTGGCGTGGGCGACCATCTCGCTGTCGCCGCCGTCGCCGGCGAAGGTCCTGCCGTCCGACGAGGTGTTGTAGTGGACCGACCACTGGTCGCGTTCGACATGATACCAGCGGCGCTTCTTCGTATCGACATCGTAACCCGCCACCCAGAACACCTGTCCGCGCGGGGTTTGCAGATCGTACCAGATCGTCTTGCCGTCCGGGCTCCACCATTCGTGGCCGGCGATCTCCATGTTCATCGTGCGCTGGTGGATTTTGGTCAGCTGCGTGCCGTCGGTGCGGATCGTCCAGATGCGGTCGACCTTGTGCCACGGTCCCTCGTGGCAGAACATCAGCAGGCCGGGGTCGGTCGGCGAGAATTGCAGATGGTTGAGCCAGTCGGTCGCGCGGTGGACCACCTTGCGCTCGCCGGTGCGCAGGTCGACGGTGAAGATCTCCATCGGGATGCGCGCTTCGAGGCGGTCGTTGAGGCGCACCTCCTTGGCCTCGGCGAAGGGCAGGGGTTTGCCATCGGGGCCGTTGGCGGCATATTCAGCCTGATCGGTCTTGCCACTGCGCTCGGCACGGCCGGGTTGCAGCGCCATCGCGCGCGCGGCGACCTGCCCCGCCACCATCGTCTCGTCCGCGTTCATCGTGTCGACCTGCCCGGCGGGCAGGTCGATGACCTTGCGCGCCTTGCCGGTGTCGATGTCGGCGGCCCAGAGTTCCAGCGGCACCTGCTGCCCGTCCGACCCCGCGCCGGCGGTTGGCGCCTTGCCCTTGGCGGCGACGGTGTACCAGGCGGTACGGGTCTTGTGGCCGGTGAACAACAGGCGGACGATCTTCTGCCGGACCAGCGGCTTCACGCCCCAAGTCTTCAAGTCGACGACCGAGATGCCGTTGGCGGTGGAGAACACCATCTTGTCACCTTGCGGCGTGAAGGCGTTGTAGTTGAAATAGAGCGCATAATTGCCGGGCGCGTCGGAGATGCGCATCACGCGGTGCCCGGTCTTCGCGTCGATCCAGGAGGGGTGAGGCAGCGTCGTCGCGGCGGGCTTGGATGCCTGCGCCAGCGTGGCGGCGGGGGGCGCCAGCAACAGCGACGAGGCAAGCAACAGAGACGCGAATTTCATGCACCACTCCTTGGGTAGGGGCGGGCGATCTGACGTCGCCGCTTTCCCATATGATCGGATGCTATTTCACATGATGCAAGTGAATTGTGCGGTTTGGTAGAATGTTGGTTCGCGCGGCGCGGCGGCGCGGAGAGAAGAAGGGGAGATTGCTGGGCCGTAGCTTATCAAGCGTTGGTGATGGATCGATGCGCTGCGAGCCGCCCCACCTCTCGGTGGGAGAGAGGCGCGCACGTAGCGCCGAAAGGGTGAGGGCAAAGCGAATTGGAATAGGGACGTCGCCACGGCCACGGCCCAATCCTCCCTTCTTCTCTCCGCGCCTCCGCGCCTCCGCGCGAACCAACCTTCTTCGATCAGGCGAGATTCACCAGCGCATCCCGCGTGATGCGGTCGATGCGCGTGCAACTCGTCAGCGCCATCGCCACACGCATCTCCGCCTCGACCAGTTGCAGCATGTGGCTGACACCTGCCTCGCCCGCCGCCGCGAGCGCATAGACCCAGGCGCGGCCGAGCAGCACGCCGTGTGCGCCCAGCGCCAGCATCCGCACCACGTCCAGCCCTGATCGCACCCCTGAATCGGCCAGCACCGTCAGCCGGTCGCGCACCGCATCGGCGATGGCCGGCAACGCCTGCGCGGTGGAGGGCACGCCATCGAGCTGGCGGCCGCCGTGGTTGGAGACGACGATGCCGTCCGCGCCCAGATCGGCAGCGGCGACGGCGTCGTCGCGGTCGAGGATGCCCTTGATGACCAGCGGGCCGTTCCAACTGTCGCGGATGAACTCCAGATCCTTCCACGACACGGTCGGATCGAAATTGTTGCGCATCCAGGCGAAGAAGTCCTCCAGCCCGGTGTTCTTGCCCAGCACCGGTGCGACGTTGCCAAGCTGGTGCGGCCGGCCGCGCACGCCGACGTCATAAGCCCAGGCCGGGCGCAGCATCGCCTGCACCGTCCGCCGGAACGACCCGGCGAAGCCCGACGCGCCGGCAAGGCCCGAGCGATAGTCGCGGTAGCGTGACCCCGGCACCGGCATGTCGACGGTGAATACCAGCGTCGAACAGCCCGCCGCCTGCGCCTGCGCCAGCAGATCCTTCATGAAGCCGCGGTCGCGGATCATGTAGAGCTGGAACCAGATCGGCTGGGTCGAGGCGCGCGCCACCTCGTCGATCGGGCAGGCGGAGACGGTGGAGAGGCAGAAGGGGATGCCCGCCTTCT
>JAKONS010000021.1 GCA_022701845.1 Burkholderiaceae bacterium | reverse complement strand
CGCGCCGCGCCGCTGCCGTCGCCGCCCCGCGACATCGGTACAAACCCGCTGCCCCGGCGCAGCGCACCGCCGCGATGCGGCCGAAAAGCCCGATCAGGCCCCGGCTTCCCGCCTTCATCGACCGCTCGCGCCCGGGCCGGATTCCTACCATCGGAGCGAGCACGTTCGTTGCAGCCGAGACCCCATGACCCACCCCGACACCGCCACGCTTTCCCCGCCGGCCGCCGCATCCGCAGCCACCGCCGCGCACGCCGGCCGGCCCGGCCGCACCTGGCTGGCCGCCAGCCTCGCCGCCGCCACCGCCGCGCTGGAAGCCTGCGGTGGCGGCGGCGGCGGCGGCGACACATCGACATCGACCGGCACCGCCGGCATCGCCACCCCCGGCACCGCCACCGCGACCCCGAGCGATGCCGGCGCCGCAGCGGTCGCCGGCACCCAGACCGCCGGCGGCGCCGCCGGGCCGCTCGGCCAGTCGCGCAGCTTCGTCACCCCCGCGAACGATGCCGACGCAGCCCGCTTCCTGCTGCAGGCCCAGTTCAGCGCATCGGATGCCGAGATCGCGTCGGTGCGGTCGCTGGGCTATGCCGGCTGGCTGGCCCGGCAGTTCGACACGCCCGGCGGCATCGGCGCCTTCGACTGGCTGGTGCAGCGCGGCTACAGCGACGTGGCGGTGGACGCGGTGTATTCCACCTACCCGGCCGACCATGTGCTGTGGAAGGAACTGATCTCCGCACCCGACGCAGTGCGCAAGCGGGTGGCGCTGGCGCTGTCGGAGATCTTCGTGGTGTCGATCAACGGCATGACCACCGCCTGGCCGAGTTTCATGATCGCCGCCTGGTGGGACATGCTGTCGGCCCGCGCGCTGGGCAATTTCCGCGCCCTGCTCGAAGACGTGACGCTGCACCCGGCGATGGGCGTCTACCTGAACACCCGCGGCAGCCTGAAGGAGAACGCCGCCGGCCGCCAGCCCGACGAGAACTACGCCCGCGAGGTGATGCAGCTGATGACCGTCGGCCTGGTCCGGCTGAACCCGGACGGCACGCCGCAGTCCGCCGGCGCCGCCGCCGACACCTACACCCAGGCCGACGTGACCGGCCTGGCCCGCATCTTCACCGGCTACGACTTCGACAACAGCGGCAGCGCCGCCACCGGCGGCGTGCCGGGCATCGGCTTCACCCGGCTGCCGATGGTGCTGAACGCCGGCAACCATTCGACGATGGACGCGAGCTTTCTCGGCGTCACCGTGCCCGGCAGCACCGACGGCAAAAAAGCGCGCGGCATCGCCCTCGACACCCTGTTCGCCCATGCCAACGTCGGCCCCTTCATCGGCCGGCAGCTGATCCAGCGCCTGGTCACCAGCAACCCCAGCCCGGCCTATGTGGCGCGGGTGGCGGCGGCCTTCGCCGACAACGGCCGCGGCACCCGCGGCGACATCGCCGCCACCGTGGCCGCGGTGCTGCTCGACGACGAGGCGCGTGCGCCCGCCGGGCTGTCCAGCGCTACTTTCGGCCGGGTGCGCGAGCCGATGCTGCGGCTGGCGCAATGGGCACGCACCTTCGGCCTGACCTCGGTCGCCGGCTCCTGGAAGCTGTCCGACATGTCGTCGGCCAACGCCCTCGGCCAGAGCCCGCTGCGCGCGGCCTCGGTGTTCAATTTCTTCCGGCCCGGCTATGTGCCGCCGTCCACCGCCATCGCCGCCCAGGGCCTGGTGGCGCCGGAGTTCCAGCTGGTCAGCGAGACCGCCGTCAGCGCCTATGTGAACTTCATGCAATCGGCGGTGCGCAACGGCTTCACCGTGCGCGCGGCGGCCAGCCCGGGCGCCTCGTCCACCGGCGCGACCAGCGTCGACATGGCCGCGGCCTATCCCGTCGAGCGCACCCTGGTGGCCGACCCCGCCGCATTGGTGGCGCGCCTGAACCTGCTGCTGGCCGGCGGCCAGCTGGCGCCCGCCACGGTGGCGCTGATCGTGCAGGCGGTGGCCGCCATGCCGCTGAGCGCCACCGCCACCGATGCCGCCCGGCTCGACCGCATCGCGGCGGCGGTGCTGATGGTGATGGCCTCCCCCGAATACCTGGTGCAGAAATGAACGACTCCCTCCACACCGCCTGCCCGGACGCCTATCCGGCCGACGCCGACGGCGCGCCGGCGGTCGGCAGCCCCGGCCGCCGCGCCTTCCTGCGCCGCTCCGGCCAGCTGGCCATGACCGGCACCGCCCTGCCCTTCGCGCTGAACCTGGCCGCGATGGGCGAGGCCGCCGCCGCCGACGCCGGCGACTACAAGGCGCTGGTCTGCGTGTTCCTCTACGGCGGCAACGACTACGCCAACACCGTCGTCACCTACGACGACCCCAGCTACAACGCCTATGCCGCGATCCGCGGCGGCACCGGCCAGGCCGGCGGCGGCGTGGCGATCGCCAAGGCCGCGCTCACCCCCACCCTGCTCACCCCGACCACCGCCCTGCCCGACGGCCGCCAGTACGCGCTGCACCCCGCCATGCCCGGCCTGGCCGGCCTGTTCAACGCCGGCCAGGCCGCGGTGCAGCTCAACGTCGGCCCGCTGGTGGTGCCGCTGACCCGCGCCGACTACAGCGCCGGCATCAAGCCCCGGCCGCCGCGGCTGTTCTCGCACAACGACCAGCAGTCGGTCTGGCAGTCGTCGGCCACCGAAGGCTCCACCGTCGGCTGGGGCGGGCGCATCGGCGACCTGGCGCTGCAGTCCAACGGCACCGCCACCTTCACCTGCATCTCGGCCTCGGGCGCGGCGGTGTTCCTGTCGGGGCAGAACGCGGTGCCCTACCAGGTCAGCACCGGCGGCGCGATCCCGTTCAACGCGGTGAAGAACAACGTCTACGGATCGGCCGCGGTGAAGGCCGCGATGACCACCCTGCTGCAGCAGCCGCGCGCCCATCTGCTGGAGAACGAATACACCCGCGTGGCGGCCCGCTCGATCGCTGCCGAGGCGCAGGTCACCGCCGCCCTCGGCAACGGGACGGCGGTGGGAACCGCTTTCCCCGCCGGCAACCCGCTGGCCGACCAGCTGCGGGTGGTGGCCCGCCTGATCGCCGCGCGCAACGCCCTGGGCGCGCGGCGCCAGGTGTTCTTCGTGTCGCTCGGCGGCTTCGACCTGCACGACAACCTGATGGCCGCGCACCCGGTGGTGCTGGGCCGGGTCAGCGAGGCGATGACCGCCTTCTACAACGCCACCGTCGAGCTGGGCGTGGCCAGCCAGGTCACCGCCTTCACCGCCTCGGATTTCGGCCGCACCCTGGCCAGCAACGGCGGCGGCGCCGACCACGGCTGGGGCAGCCACCATCTCGTGGTGGGCGGCGCGGTCAAGGGCCAGGCCTTCTACGGCGTGGCGCCGCCGGTGAGCATCGGCAACAGCGCCACGGTGGCGGCCGACCAGTGGCATGTCGGGCAGGGCCGGCTGCTGCCGCGCACCTCGGTCGACCAGTACGCCGCCACCCTGGCGCGCTGGTTCGGCGTGCCCGACGCGCAGCTCGACGGCCTGCTGCCCAACCTGAAGAACTTCGGCGCCGCCGCCGGCCGCGACGACTATCCGCGCGACATGGGCTTCATGACCGCATGACCGCGTGACGGCGTGACCGGTCGGTCCCGCCCTGCCGGTATGACCCGGCCCGCATGGCAGCTTTAGCGGATTGCCGCCTGTACACCGTGCCGCGCCGTGACCACACTCGGCCGACACAAGAACAGGAGACCGCCTTGACGCCACCTTCTTCCCCCTCCCCGGCCGAGGGCCGCCATGCCGCGCTGCCCGGCGTCGCGCTCTGGTACACCGACTCCGGCGGCGACGGCACGCCGGTGGTCCTGCTGCATGCCAACACCGGCACGGTGGAGAGCTGGCGGCCGCAGATCGAGGCCTTGTCGCAGGCCGGCTTCCGGGTCATCGCCTTCGACCGCCGCGGCTGGGGCCGCAGCCGCATCGACCCGGCCACCGGCGCGCAGCCCGGCACCGTCGCCGACGATCTGGAAGCCCTGGTGCGGCACCTGGCGCTGCCGCGCTTCCACCTGGTCGGCATCGCCGGCGGCGGCTTCGTGGCGCTCGACTACGCCGCCTGGCATCCCGAGCGGCTGATCCGCATGGTGGTGGCCGCCAGCAACGGCCAGTTCCAGGAGCCCGACATGCAGGCCTTCTCCCAGCGCATCGCGGTGCCGGGCCTGGAGGAGCCGCATCTGCGCATCTACCGCGAGGTCGGCGTGGCCTACCGCGCGGCCGACCCGGACGGCCTGGCCCGCTTCGCCGCCATGGAGCACGCCGCCCGCCAGCCCGACGCCCCGGCGCAGCCGATGCGCACCCCGAACACCTTCGCCAAGATCGCGCAGATCCAGGTCCCGGTGCTGGTGATGACCGCCGGCGCCGACCTGCTGGCGCCGCCGGCGCTGATGCGGTTCTGGTCGCGCCACCTGCCGAACAAGCGTTATGTGCATGTGCCGGACGCCGGCCATTCGATCAACTGGGAGCAGCCGGAGGTCTTCAGCCGGCTGGTGCTCGACTACCTGCAGGAGGCCGCATGAACAGCCCCGCATCCCTCGACCGCCGCGCCCTGCTGGGCGCCGCATCCGCCGCCCTGCTCGGCCTGCAGGCGCCGGCCGCGCGGGCGCAGGCCAGCGGCACCGCACGCATCGTCGTGCCGTTCACGCCCGGCGCCTCGAACGACACCATCGGCCGGCTGGTCGCCGATGCGCTGGGCCGCCGCGGCGGCGGGCGCGCCTGGATCGTCGAGAACAAGCCCGGCGCCGGCTCCCAGCTGGGCACCGACTTCGTCGCCAAGGCACCGCCCGACGGCAACACCCTGCTGCTGAGCGCCGCCGCCGGCATGGGCATCCTGCCGGCCATCAAGCCGGTGCTGCCGTATGCGGTGGAGCGCGATTTCACCTACCTGGCGCGGGTGGCCACCAGCCCGTTCGCGCTGGTGGTCAACGCCAGCCTGCCGGTGCGCAGCTTCGAGGAGTTCGTGCGCCTGGCCAAGGCCAAGCCCG
>JAKONS010000463.1 GCA_022701845.1 Burkholderiaceae bacterium | reverse complement strand
TAGTGGGCCAGGGTGACGTCGCCGCGGGCGGTTTCGCCGGTGGGGCAGGGCACCATCACCACCAGCGCGCCGGCCGACATCAGCCAGTGGGCGATCGACTGTTCGACGTACTGCAGCGTCTTGCCGGTGAACAGCGGCCGGGACGGGTCGGCATGCTGAAAGCAGGCCGACAGGCCGATCTTGAGGCGGGGTGATGGGGCGTGGGGCATGCGGGGAGGGGCGGGGCCGGTTCGACTTCCAGGCAACGTCGGGAGGGACGTCTTCGCTACGCCGGAAAGGCTACTACTTTTGCCCCGCCCCGGCACCCCTTCTTCAGGCGACCACTTGCTGCGCGTTGGCCGGCTCGTGCATCGGGCAGCCGTTGGCGGCACCGCGGAACTGCGCCGACGGCGGATAGACCTCGCGCCGCGCCCGCATCACGTTGCCGAGCGGCCGGTGCGCTTCCACGCCGTGCCACGGGCTGAACGACAGGCCGTCGTCGATGGCGCGCGAGCGCTCCTCGTTCCAGCCCGCCTGCGGTCCGATGCGCACCCGGGCCACCGCGACGTAGGGGCTGAGTTCCTCGGGCCACTCGACCGAGGCGTCCTCGATCGGCATTTTTTCGAGGTCGGTGTTGAGCTGCACCCGCAGTTCCCACTCGCCGCCCTGGTCGGCGAAGAACTCGTTGGAGGTGCGGCGCAGGCCGTTCGGATCGTTGGCGATCTCGTCGGGCAGGGGCTTGTCGGTCAGGGCGGTGAGCGCCGGCGACACCGGTGCCAGCGACAGCTTGGCGATGTAGTCGCCGTAGCGGTGCGGCACCTGGGAATAGAAGGTCTCGCCCAGCGGATACGTTTGCTTGTGGCCGCCCATCGAGATCAGTTTGGGGCTTTCGATGCCCACCGCGCCGAGCGCCGCGGCCGCGCCGCGCAGCACCACCGACAGCACCCGCTTGCCGCCCTCGGCCTTGTCGGTGGTGGCGGCCAGGGCCTTCAGGCTGCGCAGGAAATGCTTGGCATCGGGTGCGTTGAACACCGGGCCGTCGACCATCAGGAAGTCCTGGGTTGCGTCGCCTTCAGAGCCCGCCAGGCGGGCGCCTTCCACCCCGATGATCTTCAGGGCGATGCCGCGTGGCAGCGAGACCCGGTCGTCGAGTTCCTCGGCCGGCGGTGTCGACATGCGGGCGATCAAGTCATAGGTCTTGGGTGTGGCGAACACGCCTTGCGCCAGTTGCGGCGGCAGGCCGGGCAGCACTTCCAGGGTGCCGCGCAGCAGGCCGAAGCTCTTGGCGTGCACGCTGCGCAGGCCGTGGCCGGTGTGCTCTTTCATCGTCTTGGATATGTCCAGCAGCGTCTCGCGCAGGTCGGCGATGACTTCGGCCTCGTCGTCCGCCGGTGTCTCGACCGTGGGCGAATAGGGAACGGGGGTGGGGGTGGTATTGGTTTTCATAAGTGACGCTTTTAGCGCCGCGCGCGACGGCGGCCGCGTAGGAGCAAGACGCTCGCCGAGGCCGGTGTCAGACGTCGGCCTGCCCTCAGAAGCCGACGTCGATCACCAGGCTGTCGCCGTAGACGCCGGCTGCCGGCGGCGGCTGGTCGGTGTAGATGCGGGCGGTGTAGGGCATGAGCTGGCTCGCGATGCCGTCGGCGGCGGCGGCTCCGGCGGCGCGCGCCGGGCCGGTGGCGCCCCACACGGTGGCGTCGGGCTTGAAGACGTCGTACTGCAGCCGGTCGGTGCCCGAGGCCATCTGGCGCCTGCCGGTGGCCGACACCGGGTTGGCGCCCGGCGAGATGCCCACGGTGTAGACCAGGCCGCGGGTGCAGAGCAGGCCGATGTTCTGGCTGACGGTGGCGAAGCCGGTCAGCAGCGGGGCACTGCCGAACTGGATGTCGGGCGCGGTGATGGCGCAGTCGTTGGTGACGGTCAGGCTGACCAGCAGGGTGCGCGCCACCGCCACGCCGTTGCTGACCGTGCCCAGGCACAGGCCGGCGACGTTGACCAGGCCCTCGCAGATGTTCTGGTAGCTCCAGAGCACGGTGAGGGTGTCGGTATAGGTGCCGGCGCGCAGGTTGGGGCCGAAGCCGGTGACGATGTTCACCGGCACCCGCGCCTGCCCCGCGGTGAGCAGGCCCACCGCCGCGGTGCCGTTCACGCTGACGACCACCTGCCCGTTGCCGTAGGGCTGGCCGCCGGCGCCGGTGACGGTGTAGGGAATGCTCTCGGTGCCGTTCTTCAGGGTGAGCCCGGCGAGGCTGCCCGAGACGGTGGCGCTCACGCTCGGCGCGCCGGTGAGCGCGGCCAGCACCACGCCGCTGCAGGCGAATTCGAAGTACGCGGAGGCGGTCTGCACCGGGCCGCTGCGCACCACGAAGGACGACACCGGCGCCAGCGTGCCGCCGGTCTCGGCGAAGGTGCAGGCGCGCGCCGCCGGGGCGCACAGCAGCACGGCGGCCAGCCAGGCGATTGCCGCGAGCAGCAGCCGGCGCCGGCTCATGGCGGCGGCGCTCCGGGCGTGCAGCGCAGGGTGCGCTCGCCCTGGCGGTAGCGGTCGTCGGCGAAGCGCACATGGCAGGTGCCGGACGCCGCGCGCAGCACCAGGGTGTTGAGCGGCAGCAGCTGCGGCAGATACACCACGCCGTCCCAGCCGACCACGCTGTCGAGGCCGGCCTCGACATGCCGGAACGGCGTGCCGGCCCGCAGCGGCGCGCCGGCCGCGTCCAGCAGGAACAACGTGGCCGATTCGACGGTGCGCACCGGCAGGTCGATCAGCGCGCCGGTGCCGCTGCGCACCGCCACCGCACGCTGCGGCACCGCCACCTGCACGTCGGCCGGCAGCTCCAGCATCTCGACGGCGTAGCGGCCCTCCAGGTAGCCGGGCACCTGCGGCACCAGCAGGTAGCCGTCGCGGTCGGTGCTGCCGACGAGCTGCTGGTCGAAGCGCACCGGCACCCCGGCGCGGCCGGTGGAGACCACCGCGAAGGCATCGGTGACCCGGTTAGTGGCGAACACCCGGCCGTCCATCCAGCCGAGCGAGCCGGTGGCGCCGGCCCAGCGCGACAGGTCCTGCCCGCCGCCGCTGTTGCCGTAGACGCCGCCCTGCACCAGCATCTGCTGCGAGCGGTATTGCAGCGTGCCCTGGTTGTAGTCGCGCCGGCCCTCGCCGAGGGAGCGCGACAGGTTCCAGCCGAAGCCGCCCTCGGGGGCGATGTTCTGCTGGTAGTTGCCCAGCACCCGCTGGTCGTCGCCGCTGCGCACCGCGGCCAGGTTGGCGCTGGCGCCGCGGCCGAGGGTGTAGGTGAGCTGCAGCCGCACCTGCGTCTCGCCGGTCTCCAGGGTGCGGCCGGCGGTGACCGCCAGGTAGGCGGCCTCGCCCACCGGGCGGGTGTAGCTGGCATACACCACGCGGCTGCGCGGGGTGTCGGGCAGCAGGGCGTTGCCGCCGCCGCGCAGGTCGATCACGCCGCCGGTGAGGGCGCCGTCGCCGGCGGCCAGGGTGGCGGTGATCTGGCGCTGCTGGCGGTAGAGGCGGTAGCCGTCGTTGGCATAGGTGGCGGCGTCGCCGTAGCCGGGCTGGCGGCTGGTCTGCTGCACGCCGATGCCGCCGCGCTGGGTGTTGTACTGGTAGCCGGCGCTGGCCTGCCAGCCGCCGCCGGCCGGCGTGGAGCCGCGGCTGAGCGATGCCGACAGGGTGCCGAAGGTGCCGGGCTGCAGCACCGCGCCCAGGCCGGCCACCGCCAGCCCGCGCCCGGCCTGGGCCTGCGCTTCCAGCGTGAGGCGGTCGCTCCAGCCGTGGCGCACCACGCCGGCGGCCAGCGGCCGGCCGTAATCGAAGCTGCGCAGGCCGTAGTTGCGGCGGATGGCGCCGACGGCGGCCGAATAGTCGGTCAGCCCCGGCCGCAGCAGCGTGGTGCTGACATAGAACGGCACGCTGGTGGCCACCTGCCGGCCCAGCACGTCGGTGGTGACCACGGTGGCCGCGCCGGCGCCGCTCACGAAGGGCAGCTCGTTGAAGGTGAACGGCCCCGGGTCGACATTGCGGCTGGCGGTGCGGTAGCCGTTGACGAACAGGTCCACCGCCGAGGGCACCGCGGCCTGACCGGCGAACTGCGGCAGCGGGTAGGTGACCAGGTCGGGCCGCAGGCCGAAATTGCGCGACCACTGCACGCCGCCCAGGCGCACCGCGCTGCTCCAGGGCAGTGCGCCGGCCACCACGTCGCCGATGTTGCGTTCGGCGGCGCCGTCGGGGTCGGGCCGGCTCCAGCGGGTGTCGTAGCGCAGGTAGCCGGGGCCGCCCCAGCCGCCGGCGCCACCGTCGCTGCGGCGCACGATGCCGGTGTTGGCGAACACGCCCGACGGGCTGAAATAGCGCTGCTCGCTCCACAGCGAGCTCAGGGTGAAGCCCCGGCTGGTGGTGCTGTAGAAGTCGTAGTTCAGCAACAGGCCGGTGCCGCTGATGGCGTC
>JAKONS010000573.1 GCA_022701845.1 Burkholderiaceae bacterium | reverse complement strand
CTGTGCGAGGGCTCGGCCGAACAATCCTGGTTCAAGGAAAAGCTCTTCCGGCGGACCCGCGAGATCTTCGTCATGGCCACCAGCGAGAAGCTGGGGCGCCGGTCGCAGATGCACTGGACGCCCCTGCACCAGCCCTGGACCCTGATCACCGACCGCCGCTCGTCCGCGCAGCAGTTGAAGGAGTTCTCCGCCACCCCGTCGGTGAAGCTCGTCGTGGTCTAGCGCGGATGTCCTGCGCAGCCGCCGGCCGTGTCGGCCGCGGCCTGCGCACCTAGGGTGACCCCGGGGATTGCGCGCCCACTCCGGTATCGCCCGCCTGCAAATCGATATTGGACCGCGGCCCGACCCGCGTCCTAAGCTCGGCCGATGACATCCGCACTCGGCCATCTCCAGGTTCTCGATCTCACCCGCATCCTCGCCGGCCCGTGGGCCACGCAGAACCTGGCCGATCTCGGGGCGGAGGTGATCAAGATCGAGCGGCCGGTGGTCGGCGACGACACCCGCGGCTGGGGTCCGCCGTTCCTGAAGGACGCCGAGGGACGCGAGACGCGCGACTCGTCCTATTTCCTCAGCGCCAACCGCGGCAAGAAATCGGTCACCTGCGACATCTCCACGCCCGAGGGCGCCGAGCTGATCCGCGCACTGGCGCGCACCGCCGATATCGTGGTGGAGAACTACAAGGTGGGCACCCTGGCGCGCTACGGTCTCGGCTGGGACGACCTGCGCAAGATCAACCCGCGCCTCGTCTACTGCTCGGTGACCGGCTTCGGGCAGGACGGGCCTTATGCGCCGCTGCCGGGCTACGACTTCGTGTTCCAGGGCATGGGCGGGTTGATGAGCGTGACCGGGCAGCCGGACGGCGCGCCGGGCGAGGAGCCGATGAAGGTCGGCATCGCGATCACCGACCTGCTGACCGGCATGTACACCACCTCGGCGATCCTGGCGGCGATCGAGCACCGGCATGTGAGCGGCGAGGGGCAGTACATCGACATGTCGCTGCTCGACTGCGTGGTGACGGTGAACTCGTACCTGGCGATCAACTATTTCCTGTCGGGCAACGTGCCGCGCCGCATGGGCAACGCGCATCCGAACATGGTGCCCTACCAGGTGTTCCGCTGCGGCGAAGGCAGCCTGATCCTGGCGGTGGGCAACGACTCGCAGTTCCGCGCCTACTGCCAGGTGATCGGCCGGCCCGAGCTGGCCGGCGACCCGCGCTTCGCCGTCGGCGCCGACCGGGTGCGCAACCGCGAGGCGCTGATTCCGCAGCTGGCCGAGGCGATGCTGGCGCGGCCGATGGCCGAGTGGGTGGAATTGCTGGAAGCCGCCAACGTGCCCTGCGGGCCGATCCACGACATGCGCCAGGTGTTCGAGCATCCGCAGGTGCGCCACCGCGGCATGCAGCTGTCGCTGGAGCACGGCGCCGGGGTGCAGGCGCCGGCGGTGGCCAACCCGATGCGCTTCTCCTCCACCCCGATCCGGTACGGCCGCGCCGCGCCCACGCTGGGCGAGCACACCGACGCGGTGCTGGGCGAGCAGCTCGGGCTGGATGCGGCGCGGGTCGCCGAACTGCGCGCCAAGGGCGTGGTCTGACATGCGACCGCTCGAAGGCATACGGGTCGTGGACCTGTCCACGGTGGTGTTCGGCCCGCTGGCCAGCCAGGTGCTGGCCGACTATGGCGCCGAGGTGATCAAGGTGGAGGCGCCCGAGGGCGATTCGACGCGCAACACCGGCCCCGCCGCCGAGCCGGGCATGGCGGCGATCTTCCTCGGCAGCAACCGCGGCAAGAAAAGCGTGGTGATCGACCTGAAGACGCCCGACGGCCGCGCGGCGATGGCCGCGCTGGTGGCGAGCGCCGATGTGTTCATGCACAGCATGCGGCCGCAGAAACTGCCGGCGCTGGGCATCGCCGCCGACCAGTTGCGCGCCCGCCATCCGGCGCTGGTGTATGCGGGCCTGCACGGCTTCGCCGAGGGCGGGCCGTATGCCGGCCGGCCGGCGTACGACGACGTGATCCAGGGCATGTCGGGCCTGGCCGACCTGTGCACGCTGCAGGGCGGCGAGGCGCGCTACCTGCCCACCATCGCCGCCGACAAGACCTGCGCGCAGGTGGCGGCGCACGCGATCCTGGCGGCGCTGGTGCAGCGCGGGCGCACCGGCCAGGGCTGCGTGGTCGAGATACCGATGTTCGAGACGATGGTGGCCTTCAACCTGGTCGAGCATCTGTACGGCGCGCACTTCGATCCGCCGCGCGGCGAGCCGGGTTATCCGCGGGTGCTGACGCCCTGGCGCCGCCCCTGGAAAACCGCCGACGGCTATGTCTGCATGATGCCGTACACCGATCAGCACTGGCGCCGCTTCTTCACCCATGTCGGCACGCCGGCGGTGGCCGACGAGGCGCGTTTCAGCGGCATGGCCGCACGCACCCGGCACATCGCCGAGCTGCTGGAGATCGCTGGCGGCCATGTGGCGCGCGAGACCACCGCCTACTGGCTGCGCACCTGCAAGCAGCTGGAAGTGCCGGCCGCGCCGGTGATGCGGCTGACCGAGCTGGCCACCGATCCGCAGCTGCAGGCCACCGGCTTCTTCGAGACGCTCGACGACCCGGCCATGGGCCGCATCCGCTTCCCCGGCGTGCCGGTGCGCTTCGACGGCGAACGCGAGCCGGTGCGCATGGCGCCGCGCCTGGGCGAGCACACCGACGCGGTGCTGGGCCCGCTGCGACACGATCCGC
>JAKONS010000552.1 GCA_022701845.1 Burkholderiaceae bacterium | reverse complement strand
GTGTGCGACGATTCGCTTGGTACCGTCTGTCGAATCCCACCGGCCGTAAAAACTTGTCTCCGATGTTGGCAATTACCCGATCCGAATCCTCCATGCGCAGCCGCGGCGACCCATCCGATCTCCCGAGGCTGCGGCAGGCTGTCGATTCGCGGTTGGCGCAACTGCTGGCACGTGGCCAGCATCCCGACAGCCGCATCGCGGCCGCCATGCGCTACGGCGTGCTGGCCCCCGGCAAGCGGCTGCGGCCGATGCTGATGCTGCTCACCGCCCAGGCGCTGGGCGCCCACGAGGACGACCTGCTCGACATCGCCTGCGCGCTCGAGATGGTGCATGCGGCCTCTCTGTTCCTGGACGACCTGCCCTGCATGGACGACGCCGAACTGCGCCGTGGCCAGTCGACGGTGCATGTGGCCTTCGGCGTCGATGTCGCCACCCTGAGCGCGGTGGCGCTGCTGGCCACCGCCTGGCGCATCACCGCCGCCGCGCCGGCCATCGAGCCCGCCGCCCGGCTGAGCATGGTGACGGTGCTGTCCGACGCCATCGGGCCGGACGGCCTGGTCGCCGGCCAGTACCGGGATCTGCACGAGAGTTCGACCGCCAACGTGAGCCTGGCCGAAACCATCAACCACCAGAAGACCAGCGTGCTGTTCGAAGCCGCCTTCGACATCGCCTGCCTGGCGGCCGGCAGCGGCGGCCCGACCCGAGCCAGCCTGAAGGCGGCGGCCGCCGAACTGGGCCAGGCCTTCCAGCTCTACGACGACCTGGGCGATGTGGAGCTGGCACCCGCCGACATGGGCAAGGACACCCACCAGGACGAGGGCAAGGCGACGCTGGTGGCGCTGCTGGGGCCGGCCGCGGCGCGGCAGAAGCTGCATGCCCATGTGGAGCGGGCCCACGACTACCTCTGGCAGGCGATGCCCGGCGACACCGCGGTGATCGACCTCACCCACTCCCTGTTCTCCCGCAGCGGCGCCGCATCGGTGGCACCCCGCCGCGGAGACTGAGCTTGGCCCCGCCGGCGGATTCCGCCCCACCGTCGCGCCACATCCTCGAGAAGGCGGCCCCATGCATTTCGCGGTGATCGCCCCGCCGTTCAGCAGCCATATCCGCGCCCTGGAAGCGGTGGCGTCCGAACTGATGCAGCTCGGCCACCGGGTGAGCTGGCTGCACCAGGCCGACGTGGCCTCGTCGATCCGCCTGCCCGGCGTGGCCTTCCATGCGCTGGGCGCCGACAGCCATCCCGCCGGCAGTCTGGACGCCCTGATCCAGCGGGCCGCCCACCCCGGCGGGCCGATGGGGCTGCGGCGGGTGATCCGCGACGTGGCCGACGCCACCGACATGCTCTGCCGCGAGGCGCCGGCGCTGCTGCAGACGCTGGGCGTCGACGCGATCCTGGCCGACCAGATGGAGGCCGCCGGCGGGCTGCTGGCCCAGGGGCTGGGCATACCGTTCGTATCGGTGGCCTGCGCGCTGCCGGTGAACCGCGATCCGCGGGTGCCGCTACCGGTCATGCCGTGGGGCTATGCGGTCGACAAGCGCGGCGAACAGCTCAACGAAGGCAGTACCCTGGTCTACGACTGGCTGATGCGGCCGCACCAGACCGTCATCGAAAAGCACGCCGCGCATTTCGGGCTGGCCGACAAGCACACCCTGTCCGACTGCCTGTCGCCGCTGGCGCAGGTCAGCCAGACCACCGCGCGCTTCGACTTCGTGCGCGCCGCTGAGCCGCATTTCCACCACGCCGGCCCGCTGCGGCTGCCGCTGGCCAGCGAGCCAGCATCGCAGGCGGGCGATGTCGATGCGGCCACCGGCGGCCGGCTGGATCCGTCGAAGCCGTTCGTGTTCGCGTCGCTCGGCACCCTGCAGGGCTGGCGGCTGCCGCTGTTCAAGCGCATCGCCCGCGCCTGCCGGGCCGAGGGCGCGCAGGTCCTGATCGCCCACTGCGACCGGCTCGACGCGGCGGCCGAACGCACGCTGCTGCAGTGCGGCGCCACCGCGGTGACCGGTTTCGCACCGCAGCGCGCCACCCTCGCCCGCGCGCAGGCGGTCGTCACCCACGCCGGGCTGAACACGGTGCTCGACGCGCTGGAGGCCGGAACGCCCCAGCTCGCCCTGCCGATCGCCTTCGACCAGCCCGGTGTGGCCGCCCGCGTCGCCTTCGCCGGCACCGGGCTCAAGCTGCTGGCGCCGCTGGCCAGCGAGAAAGCCATTCGCCGCGGCCTGCGCCGCCTGCTCGACGAGCCGGGTTTCAAGGCGGCCAGCGTGGACCTGGGCCGCGACATTCCCGGCGCGGGCGGCGCGCCGCTGGCCGCGCGCATCGCGGTGGCCGCCGCCACTACCGGGCGGCCGGTGCTGCGCGGCGATGCGGCCGTGGTCGGGGGCGTCTGAATGGCCGACCGCACCGAGCCTGCCTACGACGCCGATGTGCTGCTGGTGGGCGGCGGGCTGGCCAACGGCCTGATCGCCTGGCGCCTGCGGCACACCCAGCCCGAGCTGCGGGTGCTGCTGCTGGAGGCCGGGCCGGCGCCGGGCGGCAACCACACCTGGTGCTTCCACGCCTCCGACCTGAGCGCCGACGAACGCGCCTGGATCGCGCCGCTGGTGGTGCACCGCTGGCCGGCGCACGAGGTGCTGTTCCCCGGCTACCGGCGCCGCCTGCCGGGCGAATACGCCTGCGTCACCGCCGAGCGCTTCGCCGACACCCTGCAGAAGGAATTGGGCGACGCGGTGCGCACCGGCGCCCGGGCGGTGCGGCTCACCCCCACGCAGGTCGAGCTCGCCGACGGCAGCATGCTGCGCGCGCCCCTGGTCATCGACGGCCGCGGCCAGCCGCCGGCCGAGCACCTCGCCCTGCGCTACCAAAAATTCCTCGGCCAGGAGCTGCACCTGTCGGCGCCGCACGGCCTGACCGAGCCGGTGCTGATGGATGCGACGGTCGAGCAGCTCGACGGCTACCGTTTCGTCTATGTGCTGCCGCTGTCGCCCGACACGGTGCTGGTGGAAGACACGGTGTATGCCGACGGTGCCGAGCTGCCGCGCGAGCTGCTGCGCAGCCATATCGCCCGCTATGCGGCAGCCCGCGGCTGGACGGTGCTGTCGGTCGGCCGCGAGGAAGACGGCGTGCTGCCGATCGCCCTCGGCGGGCACTATGCGCGCCTATGGGACGACGCCGGCGGCATCGCCCGCACCGGCCTGGCCGCGGCGCTGTTCCATCCCACCACCGGCTATTCGCTGCCGCAGGCGGTGCACCTGGCCGACCGGCTGGCCGCCCTGCCCCGCGCCCGCTTGCTGGCGCCGGGCCGGGTGTTCGAAATGGTGCGCGAGCATGCCACCGCCCACTGGCACCACACCCGGTTTTTCCGGGTGCTCAACCGGATGCTGTTCCTGGCCGCCCGGCCGGCCGACCGGCGCCGGGTGATGGAACGCTTCTACCGGCTCTCGCCCGGGCTGATCGCCCGCTTCTACGCCGGCCGGCTGCGGCTCCTCGACAAGGCCCGCCTCGTCTGCGGCCGCCCGCCGGTGCCGGTGCCCGCCGCGATGCAGGCGGTGCTGCTTCCCATCCCTACGCTTCCCCCGCACCACGCTCCGTGATGCCCACCCTTTGCAGAAACACACCCCGATGAATGCTCCTGTCCGCCCCCGCACCGCAGCCGTGATCGGCTCGGGTTTCGGTGGGCTCGCGCTGGCGATGCGCCTGCAGGCCGCCGGTATCCAGACCACGATCTTCGAATCGCGCGACAAGCCGGGCGGCCGTGCCTATGTCTACCAGGACGAGGGCTTCACCTTCGACGCCGGCCCCACCGTCATCACCGACCCGACCGCGCTGGAAGAGCTGTTCACCCTGTCCGGCCGCAAGCTGTCCGACTATGTGGAGCTGCTGCCGGTGGCGCCGTTCTACCGGCTCTGCTGGGAGGACGGCACCCACCTCGACTACGCCAACGACCAGGAGGCGCTCGACCGGCAGATCCATGCGTTGTGCCCGGCCGACGTCGAGGGCTACCGGCGCTTCCTGGCCTATTCGCGCGAGGTGTTCGAGGAGGGTTACCGCAAGCTCGGCACCGTGCCCTTCCTGAACTTCCGCGCCATGATCGCCGCCGGCCCGGCGCTGCTGCGGCTGCAGGCCTGGCGCAGCGTGTACGACAAGGTGGCCACCTTCATCCAGAACGAGAAGCTGCGCCAGGTGTTCTCCTTCCATTCGCTGCTGGTGGGCGGCAACCCGTTCGACACCAGCTCCATCTACGCGCTGATCCATGCACTGGAGCGCGAATGGGGTGTGTGGTTTCCGCGCGGCGGCACCGGCGCCCTGGTGCAGGGCATGGTGCGCTGCTTTGAGGACATGGGCGGCACCCTGCTGCTGTCGTCGCCGGTGGAGCGCATCGAGGCCGCCGGCGACCGGGTCACCGCGGTGGTGGTGCGCGGCCAGTCGCATGCCTTCGACCAGATCGCCTCCAACGCGGACGTGGTGCACACCTATTCCAAACTGCTCGGCCACACGCCGCGCGGCGTCTCGCAGGCGCGCAGCCTGAAACGCAAGCGCTTCAGCATGTCGCTCTTCGTGGTGCACTTCGGGCTGTCGAAGCCGCAGCCGCAGCTGCAGCACCACACGGTGTGTTTCGGCGCCCGCTACCGCGAGCTGATCCACGAGATTTTCAAGGGCAAGGAGATCCCGGGCGACTTCTCGCTCTATCTGCATGCACCCTGCGCCACCGATCCGTCATTGGCGCCGCCCGGCTGCTCCAGCCACTATGTGCTGGCGCCGGTGCCGCACCTCGGCAACGCGAAGGTCGACTGGTCGGTGGAAGGCCCGCGCCTGCGCGACCGCATCTTCGACTACCTGGAGAAGCACTACATGCCCGGCCTGCGCGCCAACCTCGTCACCAGCCGCATGTTCACGCCGA
>JAKONS010000539.1 GCA_022701845.1 Burkholderiaceae bacterium | reverse complement strand
TGCGCACCCAGGCGCAGGCGCTGCTCGGTCTCGGTACGGCGGCTGGTGTTGAAGAACACCTGCTGGCGGCTCTGCACCACCTTCACCGGCCGCTCCAGGCGGCGGGCGGCCATGGCGGCCAGCACCGCGTCGGCGCAGATGTCGAGCTTGCCGCCAAAGCCGCCGCCGACATAGCGGCTGACCAGGCGCACCTGGTCGGGTTTGAGCTTCAGCACACCGGCCACACCCTTCTGCGCGGTGCCGAGCATCTGCTGCGAGGTGTGCAGCGTGAGCTTGCCGTCCTGCCACTGCGCCAGCGTGGCGTGCGGCTCCATCGCGGCATGCGACTGGTCGGGCGTGGTGTAGGTGGCGTCGAGCGTGACCGCGGCCTGGTCGAAAGCCGGCTGGAACTCGCCGACGGCGGTGTCGTCCTCCTGCGAGGCGTCCGGCGGCGGGCGTACACCGGTGTCGACGATGGTGGCGCGGTCGTAGCGGCCCGGTGCGGCCTGGTAGCGCACCTGTAGCTGCGAGCCGGCATCGCGCGCTTGCTCGAAGCTGCGCGCGACCACCAGGGCGACCGCCTGGCCCCAGTGTTCCACCTCGGCGCTTTTCAGCGCGGCATAGGCGCGCGGGCCTTCGCCTTGCTCGGGTGCGTTCTCGTGGGTCAGCACCAGCAGCACGCCGGGCATCGCCTCGGCCTGTGCGGTGTCGATCGAGACGACCTTTCCGCGGCCGATGCCAGCGCCGACGATGAAGCCGTAGACCAGATCGTCTTCCTGGACTTCGGCGGAGTAGGGCGCGGCGCCGGTCACTTTCAGCCGGCCGTCGATGCGGTCGACCGGGCGGCCGACCTGGCCGTCGGTGATGGTGTCGAGCGGCGTGGTGCCGATGGCGTGGTTCATTTCCATGGGGTCGGATCCTTCTTCTTTTTCTTCTTCTTCACGCCGCGGCTTCGGCGAACGTGGTCTGCAGGGTGCGGCGCACCAGGTCGATCTTGAAATCGTTGCCGCCCTGGCCCTGGGCGCCGTCGAGCAGCGCGTCGGCGGCCGGCTGCCAGCCGCCGGCCATGGCTTTGTCGGCCGCATCGGTGCGCCAGGGTTTGTGCGCCACGCCGCCGAGGGCGATGCGGCCGCCGCCGGCGCCGCTGTCGTCGACGATGGCGGCGACCGACACCAGCGCGAAGGCGTAGGAGGCGCGGTCGCGCACCTTGCGGTAGATCTGCCGCCCGGGCGGCGGCGCGGGCAGCACCACCGCGGTGATCATTTCGCCGGCTTCCAGCGTGGTGTCGCGCTGCGGTTCGTCGCCCGGCAGGCGGTGGAAATCGGCGATCGGGATGGTGCGGCGGGCATTGCCCGCGCCGATGACCTCCACCGACGCGTCGAGCGCGCGCATCGCGACGGCCATGTCGGACGGGTGGGTGGCGATGCAGGCGTCCGACGTGCCCAGGATGGCGTGGTGGCGGGTGACGCCGCCCCGTGCCGAGCAGCCGGTGCCCGGCGCGCGCTTGTTGCACGGCATGTGGGTGTCGTAGAAATAGACGCAGCGGGTGCGCTGCAGCAGGTTGCCGGCGGTGCTGGCCTTGTTGCGCAGCTGTGCCGAGGCACCGGCGAGCAGCGCGCGCGACAGCAGCGGCCAGGTCTTGCGCACGCGGGCGTCGGCCGCGGCGGCGGTGTTGCGCACCATGGCGCCGATGCGCAGGCCGCCGTCGCCGGTCTCTTCGATCTGCGCCAGCGGCAGGCGGCTGATGTCGACGAGGTGCTGCGGCGTCTCGATCTGCAGCTTCATCAGGTCGAGCAGGTTGGTGCCGCCGGCGATGAGGCGAGCGCCCGGCTGCTCGCCGAGGGTGGCGACGGCCTGTTCGATGCTGTCGGGCCGGTGGTAGGTGAAGTGCTTCATGCGCGGCCGGCCTCGCTGTCGGCCACGTCGCGGATGGCGGCGACGATGTTGGGGTAGGCGGAGCAGCGGCAGAGGTTGCCGCTCATGCGCTCGCGGATTTCGGTGTCGCTCAGCAGCGGGAACTCGTTGATGTCGCCGGTCACATGGCTGGGGATACCGCGTGCGGCTTCGTCGAGCATGCCGACGGCCGAGCAGATCTGCCCGGGGGTGCAGTAGCCGCACTGGAAGCCGTCGTGTTCGATGAACGCGGCCTGCAGGGGATGCAGCTGGTCGCCCTGGGCGAGGCCTTCGATGGTGGTGATGGCCTGGCCGTCGTGCATCAGGGCCAGGGTGAGGCAGCTGTTGATGCGCTCGCCGTCGACCAGCACGGTGCAGGCGCCGCACTGGCCGTGGTCGCAGCCTTTCTTGGTGCCGGTGAGGTGGAGGTGTTCGCGCAGGACGTCCAGCAGGCTGGTGCGGGCGTCGATGTCCAGCGTGAAAGGCGTGCCGTTGATGGCGAGGGTGACGGGCTGGGTGGGGGTTTGCGCCTGAGTGGGCGGCTTCGGGGTGACGGCCTGGTCCATGGGGAGTCCTGATCTGTGGGGTGGGTCGGGGGTCTGGCGCCCCGTGTCACGGATCAGTCTGGCGATGGGGATGGCCGGAAGTTGTAGGACGGGCTCTGTTTTGGCTGTTATGTCTGTCATGGGGGATGTTCCCCTCGGCCCGGGAGGCACTGGGGGCCGCTCCACTTGCTGTGGGCCGCTGCGGCCGTGCCGGTCAGCGCTTCTTGCTGCCGAAGATGTTGCCCAGCACCCCGCGGATGATTTCTCGGCCGACGCTGGTGCCGATGGAGCGGATGGCGGAGCGCGCCATCGTCTGGGCCAGGCCGTCGTGCTGGCCGCCGCGTGGGCCAGTGCGGCCGAAGACCAGGTCGTTCAGGCCGTCGAGCATGCCGCCGCCGGGCGCGCCGGCGCCGGCGGGTGCCGGCGGCGCGGCGTTCGGGGCCGGAGCGGCGGTGGCCTTGTCGTTCGTCGACGCGGACGTGGTGGCAGTGGAGGCGCGGCCGCGTAGGACCTCATAGGCAGATTCCCGGTCGATGGCCGTCTCGTAGGCGCCGGCGACTGGGGAGTCCTGCATGGTTTCGGCGCGTTCGGCCGGCGTCACCGGGCCGATGCGGCTGGCCGGGGGCATGACGAAGGCGCGTTCGGTGGGCGAGGGGCGGCCTTTCTCGTCGAGCAGGCTGAGCAGCGCCTCCCCG
>JAKONS010000455.1 GCA_022701845.1 Burkholderiaceae bacterium | reverse complement strand
GCGATGGCATGGCGGGCGGGCGGTCCAAAAGAAAAACCCACGCCTGCGATGCAGGGGTGGGTTTTCTGGAAGTGGCTCCTCGACCTGGGCTCGAACCAGGGACCTACGGATTAACAGTCCGGCGCTCTACCGACTGAGCTATCGAGGAACGGTAAATCGACACACCACCGGCGGGGGTGGTGGCTGCCGGCGAAACGAATGCGCGGCAGCGTGAAAAAATCTGGCTCCTCGACCTGGGCTCGAACCAGGGACCTACGGATTAACAGTCCGGCGCTCTACCAACTGAGCTATCGAGGAACAGCCTCAGATTATATACAGAATTACAAGCACTCCCGAAGCAGCTCGCATGCCGATGCGAAAAGTCTTGGCCGAGCGTCGTATCGCAGACCGGCGTCGAGCCGGCGGAAGTCAGATGGCACGGCGCAGCCGCCGGGCAGCACCCGTCCGCCGCGACCCGCTGGGGTCACCGTTCGCGACCTTCCGCTCCTGCGCCAGCGATTTCAGCGCCACTGCCCCACTTGACGCACGCGCGTGTGCACTTTGACGAAAAAACTATCGACCATGTGAAGTTTTGTTGATGATTTTTTCTCCAAACGCCAAATAACGCGTACCTTTGCTGCGCCGCGTCCTACACATTGAATGGGATGGATGGTTTTTCAGAAAGCCATCGATGTCCGAAGTCTCTCCAGCTGCCGCCCCGCCGGCCGAAAAAGCGCCCACCGGCATCGCCGGTTTCGACCAGATCACCGGCGGCGGGCTGCCCACCGGCCGCACGACGCTGCTCAGCGGCGGGCCGGGCTCGGGCAAGACCATCTTCGCGCTGCAGTTCCTGAGCCATGGCGCGCAACATTGCCACGAGCCCGGGATGTTCGTCGCCTTCGAGGAGACGCCGGAGCGCCTGCTGGCCAACGGCGCCCGCTTCGGCTGGCCGGTGGCGTCGCTGCATGCGCAGGGCCAGCTGTATTTCCTGGACGCCCAGCCGCTGACCGACACGGTGCAGTCGGGCGCCTTCGACCTGAGCGGTCTGCTGGCGGCGCTAGGTGCCCAGGCGAGCCGCATGCAGGCGCGACGGGTGGTGTTCGATGCGCTCGACATCGTGCTGGACCTGCTGCCCGACCAGGCGTCTCGGCGCCGCGAGGTGCAGCGGCTGCACCGCTGGCTGCTGGCGCAGGGCATGACCGGGCTGATGACACTGAAGTCCGGCACCGAGGCGGTCGACAGCTCGGCCGGCCCGTTCGGCTTCATGCAGTACATGGTCGACTGCTCGGTGCTCCTCAGCCACAAGGTGCTGTTCGGCGTTTCGCAGCGCCATGTACGGGTGCAGAAATACCGGGCCTCGGCCTTCGTCGAGAACGAAACCCCGTTCGTCATCGGCAAGCACGGCATGAACGTCGCCGTCGCCCGCACCCTCGGGCCGGTCGATGCCGAGGTGTCGACCGAGCGCGTCACCACCGGCGTCGACCGGCTCGACACCATGCTGGGCGGCGGCTACTACCGCGCGGCCTGCGTGCTGATCACCGGTTTTCCCGGCACCGCCAAGACCACCCTCGGCGGCACCTTCGCCGAGGCGGCCTGCCTGCGGGGCGAGCGCACCGTGTTCGTGACCTTCGATTCCGACGGCTCCGAGGTCATCCGCAACCTGAGCTCGGTCGGCATCCGGCTGGACCGCTTCGCCCAGAGCGGGCTGCTGCGGGTGGTGTCGGCGCGCACCATCACCGGCAGCGCCGAGAGCGCGCTGGTGCGCATCAAGACGCTGGCCGACGAACACGGTGCCCGCTGTCTGGTGATCGATCCGGTCTCCACCCTGTCGCTCGGCGGCAATCCGGCCAGCGTGAACGACGTGGCCGAGCGCCTGATCGACTGGTCGAAGGCGCGCCGCATCACGCTGGTCTGCACCAGCCTGGTCGACGAGATCTCCGACCCCACCCAGCGCGGCGCGCCGCATGCGATATCGGCGCTCGCCGACACCTGGATCCACCTCAACTACCTGGTGCAGGCGGGCGAGCGCAACCGGGGCATGTCGATCATCAAGTCCCGTGGCACCGCGCACTCCAACCAAGTGCGCGAACTGATCCTGAGCGACGCCGGGGTGACGCTGGCCGACATCTACACCGCCGGCGGCGAGGTGCTGACCGGCACCATGCGCTGGGAAAAGGAGAGCGCCGAACGGGTCGCGCACCAGGTGGGCACGGTGGCCGCGCAATTGAAGAAGGTCACCCTCGACGCCGAGGAGGCCGAACTGGAAGTGCGGGTGAAATCCCTGCAGACCGAACTCATCGCCAAGCGGGTGGAGAAAACCCTGCTCGGCCGCACCACCGAGAGCCGCGAGCACGAGCTGTCGCTCGGGCGCACCCGCATGCAGGAGCTGCGCGGCGGCGATGCGCAACCGGCCGACGAGGAGTAGACAGCCATGCAGGACCAGGAACCTTTCGCATTCCGGCTGTACGTGGCGGGCGACACGCCGAATTCGCTCCAGGCCCGGCGCCATCTGACGGTGCTGTGCGAATCGCATCTGCCGGGCCGCCACCGGGTGGAGATCGTCGACGTGTTCCTCGAGCCGGAGCAGGCGCTCGCCGACGGCATCTTCCTCACGCCGATGCTGGTCAAGCTGTCGCCGATGCCGGTGCAGCGCATCGTCGGCACGCTGGCGCAACTGGAAGTGGTGCTACAGACGCTCGGCTTGGCGCAGGCGGTGGCGCCATGAGCCAGGCGCCCCTGCCACCGCCCCTGCCCGGCGCCGACGGCGAGATCGCCGGCCTGATCGACCTGCTGCACGACACCGATGCGCGCCTGGAGACCCTGCTGGGCGGCGAGGTCG
>JAKONS010000414.1 GCA_022701845.1 Burkholderiaceae bacterium | reverse complement strand
TCTGCCGCTCGACGATGGCGTTGGACACCCGCAGGATGGTGTCGAAGCGCTGCTGGATGTTCTTGATGAACCAGCGCGCCTCCTGCAGCCGCTGCTGCAGCGCGGCGCTGCCCTCGCCCTTGTGCTGCTTGAGCGCGCTGGCATAGATGTCGTGCACCTTCAGGCGCGGCATCACATCGGGATTGAGCTGCACCCGAAAGCGCGGCTGCGCGCCCCGGCCGATCTTCTGCACCAGCACGTCGGGGATGACGATGTTGCGCTCCACATCGACGAAACGGCGGCCCGGCTTGGGCTCGAGCCGGCCGATCAGCCCGATGGCGCCGCGCACCGTCTCGTCGTCGATGCCGCAGGCGACGATCAGGCGTTTCACGTCGCGCCGCGCCAGCAACTCCATCGGCTGCGCGCAGATGGCGATGGCGCCGTCGACCAGCGCCGGCTTGCCGATGCCGCTCTCGCGCATCGCACGCAGCTGCAGGGTCAGGCACTCGCGCAGGTCGCGTGCGCCGACACCGGCGGGCTCCAGGCTCTGCAGCAGGCGCAGCGCCACGGTGAAGCGGTGCACCAGTTCCTCGACCTCTTCGGCCTGCTCGTCGTCGACACCGGCCAGGCCCAGCGCCAGGGACGGCAGGGAATCCTCGAGATAGCCGTCGTCGTTGAGCGACTCGATCAGGAAGCGCAGCGCGGCGCTGTCTTCCGGCGACAGCCGCAGCGACAGCGCCTGGCGGTGCAGGAAGGCGGTGAGCGACTCCTGGCTGCGGGCCAGCTCGGTGGCATCGACCGCGCCGTCGTCGCCCAGGTTGTTCTGCCGCGCCGGCGCATCGCCGCCCCATTCGCCGTCGTCGGCAACGACTTCGGTGCCGCCGTCGCCGTCCCAGCTGGGGTCGGATTCGACACCGGCGCCGCTGTCGCCATCGTTATCGGCCGCGGTGTCGCTGGTGGTGGTGGTGCTCGTCGCGGCGCTGTCGCTGCCGGACAGCGCAGGGAAATCGTCGTCCGAGCCCGGCGCATCGGCCTGCGTCACGCCGAACTCCTCGCGCGCCGCTTCTTCCTGCGTCACTTCGAGGAACGGGTTCTCGTCGAGCATCTGCTCGACCTCCTGGCTGAGCTCGAGCGTGGACAGCTGCAGCAGCCGGATCGACTGCTGCAGTTGCGGCGTCAGCGCCAGATGCTGCGAAACCCGTAGAGACAGCCCCTGCTTCAACCGACTTCCTTCATGACGCGGCGCACGGCGTGCACCGTGCCGAGGCCGTGCGCACAGCGCACACCGCAACACGCGACGCCGCAGCGTCCGGCCGTCCGACGTGGCCGGCCTGCCCACTGCAGAGGGGTAGGCGAATACACGAAGTGGGTAGCCGGGAGCGAATCCAAGTGCTCACATCCGGAAGTGTTCGCCGAGGTACACGCGGCGTACATCGGCGTTGTCGACGATCTGCGCGGGCGTGCCCTCGGCCAGCACCCGGCCGTCGCTGATGATGAAGGCGTGGTCGCAGATGCCCAGCGTCTCGCGCACGTTGTGGTCGGTGATGAGCACGCCGATGCCGCGCTCCTTCAGGAAACCGATGATGCGCTGGATCTCGATCACCGCGATCGGGTCGATGCCGGCGAAGGGCTCGTCGAGCAGGATGAAACGCGGCTGGGTGGCCAGCGCCCGGGCGATCTCCACCCGGCGCCGCTCGCCGCCCGACAGCGCCAGCGCCGGCGAATCGCGCAGATGCTCCACCCGCAGATCGGCCAGCAGGGCGTCGAGCCGCTCGGCGATGGCGGCGCGGCCGAGCGCGCGGCCGTCGGCGTCCTGCTGCAACTCCAGCACCGCGCGCACGTTCTCCTGCACGCTGAGCTTGCGGAAGATAGAGGCTTCCTGGGGCAGGTACGACAGCCCGAGGCGCGAGCGCCGGTGGATCGGCAGGTTGCCGACCGACTGGCCGTCGATGCTGATCTCGCCGCCGTCGGCGCGCACCAGCCCGACGATCATGTAGAACGAGGTGGTCTTGCCGGCGCCGTTGGGCCCGAGCAGGCCGACGACCTCGCCCTTCTGCACCGACAGCGACACATCCTTGACGACGGTGCGGCTGCCGTAGGACTTGCGCAGATGGCGCGCTTCGAGCCGGCTGCCGGGCGCGGTCGGCGCAACGGGCGGGATCGGTGGCGCGTTCACGGCCGGGATCCGCCGATGGCCGGCGAGCTGCGCAAGGAGGGTGCGGCGGCGGGGTCGGTCGCGGTGGCCGGGGCACCGGCCGGCGCGGGCACCGCCGCACCGCGCGGCGACAGCACCGCACGGATCCGGCCACCGGGCGCGGCGCTTTCGCCGCCGGCGGTGGCGCCGCCGGTGCCGGAGCGCGGGTTGCCGTCGACGGTGTAGACGTCGGTCACGTTGTTGTAGACGATCACGTCGCCGTGCACCTCGTCCATCACGGTGCTGCCCTGCAGGCGGTTCATCTCGGCGCGCCGGGTGAAACGCACGCGGTCGGATTTACCGTCGTAGTCGATGACTTCGCCCTGGCCTTCGATGAACTCGTCGGGCGATCCGGGCGCGGT
>JAKONS010000405.1 GCA_022701845.1 Burkholderiaceae bacterium | reverse complement strand
CTGGCGCGCTGCATCATGGCCAGCTTCGACGACATCCGCAAAGCCGGCGACGCGGTGGCCGCGGTGATCGCCGCCGGCATCATCCCGGCCGGCCTGGAGATGATGGACAAGCCGATGACCGTCGCGGTCGAGGACTTCGTGCACGCCGGCTACGACCTCGACGCCGCGGCCATCCTGCTGTGCGAATCCGACGGCACGCCGGAAGAGGTGGAAGAAGAGATCGGCCGCATGACCGCGGTGCTGCGCGAGTGCGGCGCCACCGCCATCACCTGCAGCGCTGACGAGGCCGAGCGGCTGCGCTTCTGGAGCGGCCGCAAGAACGCGTTTCCGGCGTCGGGCCGCATCAGCCCCGACTACATGTGCCTGGACTCGACGATTCCGCGCAAGCGCCTGGCCGACATCCTGCTGGCGATCCAGCGCATGGAAAAGCAATACGACCTGCGCTGCTGCAACGTCTTCCATGCCGGCGACGGCAACCTGCATCCGCTGGTGCTGTTCGACGCCAACGACCCCGACCAGCTGCACCGCTGCGAGCTGTTCGGCGCCGACATCCTGGAGACCAGCGTGGCGATGGGCGGCACCGTGTCGGGCGAGCACGGGGTGGGCATCGAGAAGCTCAACAGCATGTGCGTGCAGTTCAGCGCCGAGGAGAACGCGCAGATGCTGTCGCTCAAGCACGCCTTCGATCCGGCCGGCCTGCTGAATCCGGGCAAGGTGATTCCGACGCTGGCGCGCTGCGCCGAATACGGCCGCGAGGTGGTGCGCGGCGGTCTGCTGCCGCATCCCGACCTGCCGCGCTTCTGACGCCGGGTGCGGCGCGGTCGATACACACCGATACATCCGGTTGGCGCGAATCGACCGGCATGGCCGGCCCGATCGCCGGATCGCCTGATCCCCGGATCGATCAACCGCCCAGCCGTTTCATCAGCGCCTGCGCGTCTTCGCCGGGCCGGCGCCGCTCCGGCAACTGCATGCTGCTGACGCTGATGCGCAGCTCGCGCACCAGCTCGGCGAACTCGGCCTGCGCCAGCAGCGCATCGATGCGGCGGCGCGCACCCAGCACGTCGGAGAACGGCAGGTAAAACCACAGCTGCTCGCCCGAGATGCGGGTACTGATGTCGGAGCTGCGGATGATGGCGCGCAGCTGCCGCGCCAGCTCGGTCAGGCCGGTCACCAGGCGGGCGGCCAGCGCGCTGCCGTCGCCCAGCAGCGCGGTGTCGTGCAGCGCGATCAGCAGCAGCCCGAACTCCATGTCGACCCGCCGCGCCTGCGCGCCCAGGGCCCAGTCGAGCGTGTGGATGAAGTCGCGCGGCACCACCGCGTTGAGGGTGTCGAAGGCGGTCAGCGGCTGCTGCCGCGAGCCGGTGCGCAGGAAAGCGTCGCCGGCGGCGGTCAGCAGCAGCGGCGCGATCTCGCGCACGCCGAGCTCCTCGGGCGTGCCGACGTTGTCGCAGTCGAGGCAATGCACCTGCACCGCCGGCGTCTCGAAATTGCCGTGGCAGCGGGCGCAGACATGGCGGCGCAGCGGCCGCTCCGGGTCGCCGCCGATCTGGTCGCCCTCGGCGCCGCAGCGCGGGCAGACCAGGCCGTCGCGGCGCTGGAAATCCTCTTCCGGCGCCTCGTGGCCGCAGCACAGGCAGGGCAGCACCGTGGTCGGCCGGATGGCCAGCGCATCGCACAGCGGGCAGACCTCGACCCGGTGGATATGGGCGCTGTTGCAGCGCGGGCAGTGGGGGGTGCGGTCGAGGACCGCGCCGGGCTCCAGCAGTTCGCGCCGCTGCAGGGTGGCCAGGCAGGTGCCGACATCGTCGTGCGAGCTCGCCAGCGCCTCGGCCAGCGGATAGCGGTAGAGCATCTTGTGGCGCCGGTCGCGCTCGGGCACCAGCTGCGCGCCGGTGCGCACCGTCAGGTAGTACAGGATGCGTTCGACCAGCGGGAACTCCTCGACCCGCAGACCGAGCGCGCTGCGCACCGCCGCCGCCTCGTCGCACAGGTCGAGCGCGTCGGCCAGATCGACCGCGCCGTCGGCCAGCATCGGCGCCTCGCGCCCCGAGGGCGCATAGGCCGGCAGGTACCACCACTGCGAGCGGCGGATGCGGTCGAGCAGCGCGTCGGCGTCGGCATCGCGCAGGCCGCGGCTCAGGTAGAAACCGGCCGGCTCCCGGGTCAGGCCGGCGACGTCGGCCCACTGGGTGACCGCCAACTCGCGCGGGCGCACCGGCCAGGCGGCGTTGTCGGCCTTGAAGATGACCAAGGGAGCGGTGGCGGAGACGGTCTCCGCCGCGGTTTCGGGCGCACAGGTCTGCAGCAAGGTCATGGGTCCCTCTTGGTTGTGGCTTCGTGGCGTTCCGGCTTCCCGGAGGAAGAAAGACGCGCCTGACACGAGTTCCGCCTCGCCGGCACGGCCCGCCTGCACTGGCCGGGCTGAACGATTATTCGATTCCGGTGCGAATGCGTGCGCCCACTAGCAGCGGTAAGACATCTGGTTGCATGTAAGCAATCGCGTACGCGCACCGAGCGTCGCCTACCCGCAGAATTCCGGCTCCTGCCTCAGCCCCCCCACCGGAGCTTTCGATGCCTGCCCCTATCCACCTGATCGGCGCGCCGACCGATATCGGCGCCAGCGTGCGCGGCTGCAGCATGGGCCCCGAGGCGCTGCGGGTGGCGGGCATCGCCGGCGCGCTGCGCGGGCTGGGCCTGCGGGTCGAGGACCGCGGCAACCTCGGCGGCCCCCTGGCGCCCGACGACGGCGCACCCGGCGCCGGGCGCCACCACCTCGACGAGGTGGTGGCCTGGAACCGCGCGGTGTTCGACGCGGTCGGCAGCGCGCTGGCCGACGGCGCGGTGCCGCTGATGATGGGCGGCGACCACTGCCTGGCGATCGGCTCGATCAGCGCGGTGGCCGCGCACTGCCGGCGCACCGGGCGCACGCTGCGGGTGCTGTGGCTGGACGCGCATTCCGACGTCAATACCGAGGCCACCAGCCCCAGCGGCAACCTGCACGGCATGCCGGTCGCCTGCCTGCTCGGCCACGGGCCGGCGGCGCTCACCGGCTGGAGCGGCAGCGCCCAGGCCATCGCCGCGGCGGACATCGATTTCGTCGGCATCCGCAGCGTCGATCCGGGCGAGCGCCTGGCGATCCGCGAACTCGGCCTGTCGGTCTACGACATGCGCTACATCGACGAGCACGGCATGCGCGCCGCCCTCACCGAGGCGCTGATGGATGTCGACGACGCCACCCACCTGCATGTGAGCTTCGACGTCGACTGCCTGGACCCGGCCGACGCGCCCGGCGTCGGCACCGGCGTGCGCGGCGGGCCCACCTACCGCGAGATGCAGCTGTGCATGGAGATGGTGGCCGACACCGGCCGGCTCGGCTCGGTCGACGTGGTGGAGGTGAACCCGGCGCTGGATGTGCGCAACCGCACCGCCGAAGTGGCCGTCGAGTTGCTGCAGAGCCTGTTCGGTCAGAGCACGCTGTAGGCCGAGGTCGGGCGAAAACGCACCCGATAAGTCGCACTGGTTTCCTGGGCAATCGTGCCGGCCGCTAACCGGCCCGCCCGCCGGCTGCTAGTCTGCGCGGCTGTTTCCAGATCGCCGCGAGGGCCCCTTTCGGCGCCCTCCGCCATGTCCTCATCCCCCGTTGCGGCGCCGCTGCTCGCTCCCGGCCGCGAACGCGCCCTGCTCTGGCTGCTGGCCCTGACCCAGTTCACCATCATCGTGGACTTCATGGTGATGATGCCGCTGGGGCCGCAGATCATGCAGGCCTTCTCGATCGGCCCGGCCTCCTTCGCCG
>JAKONS010000400.1 GCA_022701845.1 Burkholderiaceae bacterium | reverse complement strand
GGAACCGCCGGCCGCGAAAGGCACGACGATGCGCACGGCGCGTTGCGGATAATCGGTATTCTGGGCCGCGGCCTGCAGGCAGAATAATCCGACGGCGCAGGCGGTGAATGCCAGGGTGAAGGGCTTGAGTTTCATGATGGTGCCAACGTGGAAGTCGAGGGTGGAACGAAGAAACCGGCGGATCGATGCTCGCCGCCTGCAGGCAGGCCGACGACGCATGGTGTCGTTCGTAACAGTATGCGACGCATGCTCCAAAAGAAAAGAGAGTTAAGCTGGCCTAAAAGCATGAACTAAGTTCATGCGAGCCACCGTCATCGGCAGCAGCCGGTCGCCGAGGAGACATGGTCAGTTTCAAGCAGCTCGAAGCCATCTACTGGGTTGCCCAGCTCGGCACCTTCGCCGCCGCCGCGGAGAAGCTGCACGCCAGCGAATCCGCCATCTCCAAACGCATCACCGAGCTCGAAGCGGTGTTCGGCGTGCCGCTGTTCGACCGCAGCCTGCGCAACGCGCGGCTGCTGCAGCGCGGCGAAGACGTGGTCGAGCATGCGCAGCTGATCCTGGCCCAGCGCAACCAACTGCTGGAGCGCATGGGCCGCGCCGAACTGGCGGTGCGGCGCTTTCGGGTCGGCGTCACCGAACTGGTGGCGCTGACCTGGCTGTCGCGGCTGGTGGAGAAGTTTCGCGAGCGCTATCCGCGCATCTCCTTCGAGCCGGAGGTGGACCTGAGCACGGTGCTGTGCGAGAAGCTGGGCGCCGGCGCCATCGATTTCGCGATCGTGCCGCCGGTGTTCAACCGCCTGGGCCTGAGCACGGTGCCGCTCGACGAGATGGAGCTGGCCTGGGTATGCCGGCCGGGCACGGTGCCGGCCGACAGCGTGCTCACGCTGCCGCAGCTCGCCGCCTTCCCGATCCTGGCGCAGACCGGCCGCTCGGGTGTCGACATGGTCTACGACACCTGGTTCAAGCAGCAGCGCTTGGCGGTGCGCAAGACCTACGCCGGCAACAGCCTGGTCGCGCTGGCGACGCTCACCGCCTCGGGTGTGGGGGTGAGCTATCTGCCGGCGCTGTATTTTCGCGACCATGTGGCGCGCGGGCTGCTGCAACGGATGCGGCTCGACCCTCCCAGCCCCGCCATCCGGTACCACGCCGTCTACCGCGAGCACGACGAGATCGCCGGCTTCTGCGGCGAGATCGCGGCGATGTGCGTCGAGGTCTGCAACTTCGCCAAGCCGGACGACCGGGCCCCCACCCCGCCGGCTGCCGACGCATGAACTTTCTTCAGGCGACAGCCTTCTTTTAAATCGCTTTTCAATTGCCGGCAGGCCCGGGAAACTCGCGGCATGCAAGGCAGAACCATCGCTGAAAAGATCCTGTCCCGCGCCGCGGGCAAGGCGGTGGTGGCCGGCGAGATCGCCATCTGCACGCCGGACCTGGTGATGGGCACCGACGGTTCGATTCCGATGGCGCTCGACTACCTGGAAGCCATGCGCCCGGGCGCGGCGCCGCGCCGGCCCGAGGCCTTCGTCTTCGCCCTGGACCACTACGGACCGTCGTCCGGCGCCCAGGCCCAGGCCCTGCAGCAGCGCGCCCGCGCGTTCGCCGGCGCCCACGGCATCGCGGTGGTGGAAGCCGGCGAAGGCATCGGCCACCAGTGCATCCTGGAATCCGGCGCGGCCCGGCCCGGGCGGCTGATGGTCGGCGCCGATTCGCACAGCACCTCCTACGGCGCGGCCAACGCCTTCGCCACCGGCATCGGCTCGTCCGACATGGCCGGCGCGATGCTCAGCGGCAAGGTGTGGCTCAGGGTGCCCGAATCGATGTACGTCGAGCTGACCGGCGCCCTGCCGGCCGGCGTCTCGGCCAAGGATGTGGCGCTGACGCTGGCCCGCACCATCGGTGCCGACGGCGCGGCCTACCTGGCCATCGAATACCACGGCGCCGGCGTCGCCTCGCTCGACATGGACGACCGCATCGTGCTGTCCAACATGTCGGTCGAGCTGGGTGCCAAGGCCGGCATCTTTCCCTGCGACGTGGTCACCTGGCGCTGGCTGGCCGGCCTGCCGAACGCGGTGCACGACCCCTGCCCGGTGGTGCCCGACCCGGACGCGCGCTATGCCGCGCGGCTCACCCTCGACCTGTCGACGGTGCGCGCCCAGGCCGCCCTGCCGCACCGGGTCGACAACGTGGTCGACATCGACACGGTCGAGCGCACCCCGGTCGACATGGTCTACCTGGGCACCTGCACCGGCGGCCGCATCAAGGACTACCGGGAAGCGCTGGAAGCCCTGCGCGCCGGCGGCGGCGTCGCGCCCGGCGTGCGCCTGGTGGTCACACCCGCCTCCGCCACGATCGAGCGCGACATGCGGTCGAACGGCATGCTGGCCGAATTCACCGCGCTGGGCGCCGAACTGCAGGCGCCGGGCTGCGGCTCCTGCTGCGGCACCTGCGGCACCGTGCCCACCGACGGCCAGACCGTCATCTCCACCGCCAACCGCAACTTCAAGGGCCGCATGGGCAATGCCACGGCAGCGATCGTTCTGGCCTCGCCGCGCTCCTGCGGCGCGGCCGCCGCCAGCGGCTATTTCGGCGCGGCGCAACCGTCGCGGGAGCCGGGACGATGAGCCTGCTTCCCCTCGAAGGCCGCGCCCGGGTGCTCGGCGACGACGTCAACACCGACTACATCATTTCCTCGCGCCGCAAGAAGGAAACCATCGACCCCCAGGTGCTGCGCCGCTATCTGCTGGAGGACTCGAACCCCGGCTTCGCCGACACGGTGCGCGCCGGCGACATCCTGGTCGCCGGCAAGAACTTCGGCTGCGGCTCGGCGATGGAAGTGGCGGTGACCGTGGTGCTGGGCGCCGGCATCCGGGTGGTGGTCGCCCGAAGCTTTTCGCGCACCTATCTGCGCAACGCGATGAACAACGGGCTGTGCGCCATCAGCACCGACACCCGTTCGATCCGCGAGAACGACCGCCTGCGCCTGCACATCAATGCGCGCGGCACCCTGTCGCTCGATATCGACAACGGCGCCTCGCTGGCCTGCGAGCCGATCGCGCCCTTCATGTTCGACATGCTGAATGCCGGCGGCCTGGTGCCGTACCTGCGCCGGCACGGCGATTTCGTTTCACCCTAGCCCCA
>JAKONS010000397.1 GCA_022701845.1 Burkholderiaceae bacterium | reverse complement strand
TCGGCGATGTAGTAGTCGCGCAGCACCCGCTGCGGCGGCGCGCCCTGGGGCGTGTTCCACCAACCGGTTTCCACCCGGTGCGGGCCGGCCAGCGGTTGCAGCAATCCGCGCCACCAGGGCCGGCCCTGGCGGATTTCCAGGCGCAGCGGGTCGGGCAGCAGCCAGCCGGGATAGAGGGCGTCGGGCTGGCCGGTGGAGCGGACCTGGATCTTGGCGATGGAGGGCATCACCGGCATCGCCGGTATCGCCGACGTCGCGGTGGTCGGCGCAGAGGTCCTGGCCGCCTTGGCCGCCTTGGCCGGCACCGCGCCGGTCTTCAGCGCCGAGAGATGGTCGCGCGCCGGCAGCCAGCGCTGCATCGCGTCGGGCCGGTGGTCGGCCTGCGGCACCGCGGTCAGCACGCTGGTATCGCCCAGCCGGGCGCTGAGCCTTTCGACCAGTTGGTGCAGGGCATCGCCGCGGCGGTTGTCTTCCGGCAGGAAGCTGGTGTCGCTGCCGCCCCAGGGCGTGGTTTCGAGCGAGCGCAGCCGCAGCCAGCTGGCGGGCGCGGCCATCTTCTGCTGCGCCAGCCGTTCGCCCAGCAAGCGCTGCAGGTGGGTGGTTTCCTGCACCGGCTCGGAGGTGCGCAGGGTGATCTGCTCGAAGGGCGGCAGGTCGATGCCGTCGATGCGCTTCAGGTCGAGCGTCCATTGCAGCTCGAATGCCAGCACGCCGCGCTGGCGTGCCCGCAGCCAGATCTGCATGCTGCGCAGCAGCCGGCCGGCCGACCAGAGCAGCTCGGGAGCCCGCTCGGCCAGCGCCGGCAATTCGGCCTTCTGGTCGAACTGCTCGGGCAGTTCCAGCCAGAGATGCACTTCCGGCAGCCGGCCCCAGGCATGGTCGAGCGCGGTGCGCAGGGGCATGCCGAAACGCCGCGCCAGGCCGGCCCGGGGCAGCCGCTCGACATCGCCCCACCGCCGGCATCCCAGGCGTTCGAGCATGTCGAGATGCGGGCGGGCCACCGTCAGGGTGTGCAGGGGCAGCCCGGCGGGGATGTCGGCCGGCGGCCGCTGGCCGGCCATGGTCAGCCGCAGCCGCGCCAGCGCCGACAGGCTGGTGTCGCCCTGGGCGCGCAGCATGCGGGCCTCGGGTGCGGGGTTGCGCGATTGCAGCTCGGCCGCCAGGGCACGCGGCCCGCCCCACAGCCGCTCGCAGGCCGACACCTCGATCAGCAGCGCCTCGTCGAGCCAGGTGACGCGCGGGCTGAACTGCAGCGCCCACCAGCCCAGCGCTTCGCGTGGCGGCAGGGCGAACTCGTGCGCCTTTTCGCCCGGCACCGCAGGCGCGGCCTCAAGCTGCCACGAAAGCGCGATCCAGCGCATGCGGCGTCTCCGAGGGTTCGAGCAGGTGGGCGGCCAGGCCGGCGGCCGCCGCCACGCTGTGCGGACCGAGCCGCACCACCGTGGCGCCGGCAGCGGCGATCTGCGGGGCGGCGGGTGCCAGCCTGCGCGCGCGCCGCTGCCGGCTGGCGGCCAGCACGGCTGCCAGCCGCGGCGGCTGCGCGAACACCGATACCGGCGACGCCAGCGGCGGCCCCCGGCGCTTGATCAGGTGGACCGCCAGGCTGCCTGCGGCTTGCGGATCGGGCTCGATCAGCAGCCGCAGCCGGGCCGGCGAGGCCTGCGCCGAATGCGCCGCCGGACGAAACACCCACAGCAGGCTCTCGAACTGCGCCGCGGCCAGTTGCAGCCGCCGCAACTCGCCCACCCGCGCCTGCGGCAGCCAGGCCAGCACCGCCGCCACATCGGCGCAACGCAGCGCCTGCTCGCAGGCCCAGAGCCGGGCCGGCGCCGCATCGCTGCGCACCCACAGCAGGGCTTCGGGCGGCAGGCCCTGGGCCGCCAGCGCCGGGCTGAAGGGCGTGTGCGGAGCGCCGATCAGGGCGACCGGCCGGCCGCGCACCTGCACCGCCCGGGCCAGCGCCGGCAGCAGCAGCGGCCAGGCATAGCTCTCGGGGCCGGCATGCAGAATTTCGGTCATGGCACCCACCGGCCAGCCGCCGCCGGGCAGCTCCGCATCGAGGGCGGCGAAACCGCTGGCCTGGGTGGCGCCTTCGGCATGCGCCAGGGATTCGGCACGCCAGACCTGCAGCATGCGGTTCTGCCCACCGGGCAGTGACGCGACATGGAGATCGAAGGCGGCGAGTGACATGACTGTATTTTTATACAGTAATGCCATCAGCGGTAGGGGATCGCGTTCTTTTTTACTCGGCTTCGCAAAGCCTGCTCCAGAATCGTTAACCCCCTCGCAAACTCAAAGTTTGCACTCGCTACTACGGAATTCGCTTTTGTCTTCGACGCCCGCACTCCCCCACGACCAGCCCTCTGCAGATTCTGCAAAGGGCGTTTTTTCTTTCTTCGAGTCCCAGGTCGAAGCCTTTCCGCCACGATCCGCCGCCCTGCCCCCGCGCAGCTTCATGGCCTTCATCTGGCGTTGCACCGAGGGATCGCGCGGCTGGGTGCTGCTGCTCATGCTGCTGACCGCGCTGATCGGCGTTTTCGACGCGGTGCTGTTCGCCGCACTCGGCCGGGTGGTCGACTGGCTCGGCCAGGTGCGGCCTGCGCAACTGTGGCAACAGCACGGAACCATGCTCGCCGCGATGGCCGCGGTGATCGTCGCCAGCATCGGCCTGGTGGGCCTGCAGACGACGGTGCAGCACCAGGTGCTGGCCATCAATTTCCCGATGCGGCTGCGCTGGAACTTCCACCGCCTGTTGCTGGCCCAGAGCATGACCTTCTACCAGGACGAGTTCTCCGGCCGCATCACCTCCCGGATGATGCAGACCGCGCTGGCGGTGCGCGACCTGATCTTCACCCTGGCCGAGGTGGTGGTCGGCATGTTCATCTACTTCGTCACCATCATGGTGCTGGCCGCCGCCATGGATATGCGGCTGGTGCTGGTTTTCGGCCTGTGGGCGCTGGGCTATGCGGCAGCCTGCGTGTATTTCGTGCCGCGGGTGGCCAAGGTCGGCCGCGAGCAGGCCGACGCGCGCTCGCTGATGACCGGCCGCATCAGCGACGCCTACACCAACATCGCCACCGTCAAGCTGTTCTCGCATTCGCAGCGCGAGGCCCGCTTCGCACGCGAGGCGATGCGCGAATTCCAGGGCACCGGCTTCGCGCAGATGCGCCTGGTGAGCGCCTTCGAGACGGTCAACCACGCGCTGTCGATGGCGCTGATCCTCGGCATAGCCGGCTGCTCGCTGTGGCTGTGGACGCACGGCCTGGTGGGCATCGGCGTCATCGCCGCGGCCACCGCCATGGGGCTGCGGCTGAACGGCATGGCGCACTGGATCATGTGGCAGCTCAGCCAGATGTTCGAGAACGTCGGCACCATCCAGGACGGCATCCGCACCCTGTCCCAGCCCAGCACCGTGCTGGACCGGCCCGACGCCCGGGCGCTGCAGGTGCCGCACGGCGAGGTGCGCTTCGAGAACATCCGGTTCTCTTATCCGGCCGGCACCGCCGCCGCGCCCCGCAGCCGGGAGCTGCCGGAAGACCCGCAGGCCGAACCGATCGTGGCGGCACCCGCGGTGCTGCCGCCGCAGCGGCGCTCCATCATCGAAGGCCTCGACCTGGTGGTGAAGCCCGGCGAGAAGATCGGCCTGGTCGGCCGCTCGGGCTCGGGCAAGTCGACCCTGGTCAACCTGCTGCTGCGCTTCTACGAGCTCGACCAGGGCCGCATCCTGGTCGACGGCCAGGACATCGCCGCCGTGACGCAGGACAGCCTGCGCGCGTCCATCGGCATGGTCACCCAGGACACCTCCCTGCTGCACCGCTCGGTGCTCGACAACATCGCCTACGGCCGACCCGATGCCGACGACGCCGCCGTCCGCGATGCCGCCGAGCGCGCCGAGGCAGCCGTCTTCATCGACCAGCTTTCCGACGCCAAGGGCCGCGCCGGCTACGACGCCCATGTGGGCGAACGCGGTGTGAAGCTGTCCGGCGGCCAGCGCCAGCGCATCGCCATCGCCCGGGTGATG
>JAKONS010000379.1 GCA_022701845.1 Burkholderiaceae bacterium | reverse complement strand
TGTCGCGCGGCGGCTGGGCGGCGCCCTGCTGCGCGATCTGCTGGGCGGCGCGTTCGGCGCGCAGGTTCACCTCGCTGTTGGTGATCGGCTCGGAATTGACGATGGCGACGATGTAGTCGGCCTGCTGGGTGCTGGGCGCGGCGGGCGGCGCCGCGGCCGGCGCGCCCGGCAGTGCGCCCAGGTTGTTGGACAGGCGCAGCCCCTGCGCCGTGGCGACGGTGGTGCCCAGCAGCAGGCACAGCGTGCCGGCGGCCAGGGACAGGGAACGAACGGTGTGGTGCTTCATGGTGATGGTCGCTCGTCCGGGACGATGTTTGCGCTGCTGCCGGGCGGCGGCTAGTCGTAGTTGCTGAACCGGCTGGGGGTGGTGACCTGTTCGTTGAGGAACTGGTAGCGCGGAATGTTCCGCCGCAACACCTCGAGCGGGCTGGAGCCCACCCGCGAGAAGCCGAAGAATTCCACCTGGAACAGCAGGCGCTTGGTGGCGGTGGTGGTGCTGCTCTGCAGCCGCTCGAAGACCACGCGGCCGACCCAGCAGTCGCCCTCGTATTCGAAGCCGGCGATGGCGTCGACGATCTTGCTGTCGAACATGCTGTAGTTGACCCGGCCGACGCTGTAGAGGCGTCCCGGGCCCTGGCCGCGGCCCCGGCCGAGGTCCTGGCCGCGGTCGCCCCAGAGGTCGTTGATCGGCCACTGCCAGCCGACGTCGACCGATTCGCTGGTGCCGCGCTGCAGCCGGTAGGCGGCGCTGACCACCCGGTAGTTGCCGGGGCTGTAGCGGCCGCCGATGCTCGAGCGGATCGAGCGGTCGGTCTTGGGGTTGTACTGCACGGTGGAGTCGAAGGCCCACTGCTGCGTCCAGTTGATGGCGCCGCCGACCAGCACGTCGCTGAGGCGGTCAACCACGGTGGTTTCGTTGGGCAGCACCACCCGCTGGTCCTGGAAGCGCAGGCGCTGGGCGATGCCGAAGCGCGCGGCCTCGGCACCGGTCGCGGCGTCGATCAGGCGGGTGGTGACACCCAGGGTGAGCAGGTTGTTGTCGGAGATGCGGTCGTTGCCGACGAACGCGTTCTCGGTGTAGATCGAGGCGAAGTTGAAGTCGCTGCGCGCGGTGTCGTAGTTGGGCAGGCCGTTCTGGTTGCGGAACGGCGTGCGGACGTAGAACGCGCGCGGCTCCAGGGTCTGGATGAGCTCGCGGCCGAAGAAGTTGGCGTCGCGCTCGTAGACCAGGCCGCTGTCGAGGCTGAAGGTGGGGACGGTGACGTTGGCGGTGGTCTGGTTGTTGGACGCCAGCGCGTAGTCGAAGTCGTAGCGGCGGCTGTGCACCTGCAGCTTGGGCGTGAAGAATCCGCCGGGTGCCAGGAACGGCCGGCTGAACTGGCCCAGCAGGTGCTGGCGGCGCGCGTTCGGCTGGCCGGTGAGGGCGGGGTTCGATTCGAACTGGGTGTAGTCGCCCTCGAGCGAATAGTCGAAGCCCCGGTCGTCGAGCTTGGTGTAGCGCGCCACCACCTGCGGCAGCCGGTCGTACGGCGGCACGATCGGCGCCGAGACGTCCTGCAGCGTCTGGAATTTCAGCGCCCGGGCGTTGGTATAGAAATCGCCCTGCGCCCAGCTGAAGTTCAGGTCGGTCGGCAGCAGGCGTTGCGTCAGCGAGGGGCTGGTGCGGGGGAAATCGCGCCAGTAGTTGTCGTCGCTGGCGCGGTTGACGTTGGCGCTGACGCCGATGTTGCCGATCTGCGGAATGCCGGTCTGGATCGAGCCGTTGTGCAGCGCGGCGATGCCCCAGCGGTTGTCGCCGTTGCGCAGCTGGTCGGACGGCATGTAGTTGCCGCGGATCTGGCCGCGGTAGCCGTCCTCGAGATAGCGGAATTCACCGGCCAGGTCGACGCCGCGCTTGCTCAGCAGCGAGGGATACAGGGTGGCATCGCGGTTGGGCGCGATGTTCCAGTAATAGGGCAGGATCGTCTCGACGCCGCTGCGGTTGTTCACCGCGATCACCGGCGGCAGCAGGCCCGACTGGCGGCCCTCGGTGAGCGGAAAGCTCAGCGACGGGATCGGCGGCGTGCTCAGGCCCTTGAACGACATCACCGCATCGCGCGCCTCGCCCTGTCCGGTGGCCTGGTCGACCTCGATCGAGCGCGCGCTCAGCACCCAGTCGGGCATCCAGCTGGGTCCCGGGCGGCGCTGGCAGGTGGTGTAGGTGACGTCGTGGATGACCATGCGCTGGTCGTCGATGAAGTCGATCCGCGAGCTTTCGCCGTAGGCGTTGTTGGCCAGGAAGCGGTAGCGCGGCCGGTCGAAGAAGCCGCGCATCGCGTCGATCTGCAGCTCGACCTGGGGGCCGGTGAAGATGTCGCCGGCGCGGTTGATGTAGACGTTGCCGAGCGCCTTGGCCAGGTCGTCGGGCTGGGTGTAGTCGAGCTTGTCGGCGCGGATCACCATGCCCTGGCGGCGCAGCTCGGCGTTGCCCTCGACCGAGGTGCTGTAGTCGGTCTGGCCGGTGGTGCGGTCGCCGGTGACGAAGGTCGGCAGGCCGTTGCGCTCGGCCGGCACCAGCAGGTCGCGCAGCAGCGGCGTGCGGCGCAGCACCAGCGGCGGATCGGAGGCGTCGGGCGTCTGCGCCCAGACGCCGGCGCCGTGCAGCAGCGAGGCGACCACCAGTCCACGCCGCGCGCGGGCCGAGGGTACGAGCAGGAGAAGGCCGCGCCCCGCGCGCGGCCAGGGCGACGGGCGGGTCAGCGAAGCGGGCATCGGTGAAGCATCGGGCGGCAGGGCCGTGGCGTTTTGAACAGGAAAGCAGGGGAAAGAACGGAGGCGGAAAGCGTCTCGTGCGACGAAAGCGCCTGGTCGAGCGGCTTTGTAGAATCGATTATCCATGACCCCACCCGAAACACCGTCCGCGCCGGTTGCCGCGATCGCCTGGGCCGACCCGGCGCGCGCCGCGGCTTTCGAGCGTTGGCTGGCCGATACCGCGCCCCGCCACGGCCTGCTGCCCGACACCCTGCGCCCGGCTTCGGCCGATGCCAGTTTCCGCCGTTATTTCCGCATCGATCTGCAGGCCGGCGGCAGCGCCGTCGTGATGGACGCGCCGCCCGCCCAGGAAGACAGCGCGCCCTTCGTGCGCATCGCCGGGCTGATGGCCGAGGCCGGCGTGCAGGCGCCGCAGGTGCTGGCCTGGGATGCGCAGCACGGATTCATGCTGCTCACCGACCTGGGCCGCCGCACCCTGCTGGAGGTGGTCGACCCGGCCGATCCGCAGGCCGCGCTGCCGCGTTTCAAGCAGGCCATCGACGCGCTGCTGCGCTGGCAGCTGTCGTCGCGCCCCGGCGTGCTGCCGGCCTACGACGAACCCCTGCTGCGGCGTGAGCTGGCGCTGTTTCCGGAGTGGTACCTGGGGCGCCACCGCGGCGTCACCCTGGAAGGCGACGACGCCGCCACGCTGGCGACCGCCTTCGACCGCATCGTGGAGCGCAACCTGGCCGCGCCCTCGGTGTTCGTGCACCGCGACTTCATGCCGCGCAACCTGATGGTGGCCGATGGCGATCCGGCCACGCCCGGCCCCCTGGGCGTGCTCGACTTCCAGGATGCGGTCTACGGCCCGATCACCTACGACATCGCCAGCCTGATGCGCGACGCCTTCGTCAGCTGGCCGGAAGACTTCGTCATCGACGTCACCGTGCGCTACTGGCAGGCCGCACGCAGGGCCGGGCTGCCGGTGGGCGACGATTTCGGCGGCTTCTACGCCAGCGTCGAATGGATGGCGCTGCAGCGGCACCTGAAGGTGGCGGGCATCTTCGCCCGCATCACGCTGCGCGACGGCAAGCCGCGCTACCTGGCCGACGCGCCGCGTTTCCTGGGCTATATCCGCGCCACCTGCGGCCGCTACCGCGAGCTGGGGCCGCTGCTGCGGCTGCTGGACCGCATCGAGGGCACCGAGGCCGCCGTCGGTTACGCCTTCGGCCGCGTCTAGCGCCACCGCCACCACCACCGGCGAGCGCCCGACCCGATGCCCCGAATCTTCTGCCCGGAGCCGCTGGCCACCGGCGCCCTGCTCGACCTGCCGCCCGGCCCCGCCCGCCATGTGCAGGTGCTGCGCCTGCAGCCGGGCGACGCGGTCACGCTGTTCGACGGCCGCGGCGGCGAATACACCGCCACGGTCACGCGCATGGGCCGCAGCGACGTCGCGGTGCAGGTCGGCGCTTTCGACGCGGTCGAGCGGGAAGCGCCGCGCCGGGTGCATCTGGCCGTCGGCATGCCGGCCAACGAACGCATGGACTGGCTGGTCGAGAAAGCGGCCGAACTGGGGGCCGCCAGCATCCAGCCGCTGATGAGCGCCCGCACCGTGCTGCGACTTTCCGGCGAACGCGCTGACAAGAAGGCAGCGCATTGGCAGGCAGTGGCGGTGGCGGCCTGCGAACAGTGCGGCCGCAACCGGGTGCCGCTGGTGCATCCGCTGGCCACGCTGGCGGATTGGCTGCGCGCGCTGCCGCCGGCCGCTGGCGCGACGCGTTATTTGTTATCGCTGGCTGGCACGCAGGCGCTGCAGGCGGGCGGCGGCAACAGCGAAAGCGAAGCAGGCACCTGCTTCCTGTCGGGTCCGGAAGGTGGTCTGACGCCGCAGGAAGAAGCCGCGGCGCAGGCGGCGGGTTTTGTGCCGGTACGGCTGGGTGCGCAGATCCTGCGGGCCGAGACCGCGCCGCTCGCCGCACTGATGCGCCTGCTGGGCTGACCGGCTCCGGCCTGCCGTCCTGCAAACGGTAGGCCTCCTCCGACGGGGGTACCGCGCCGACACCGATAAGCCCCGGGATGGTGGGTGGCGAGAGTGGCCATCCATT
>JAKONS010000370.1 GCA_022701845.1 Burkholderiaceae bacterium | reverse complement strand
GCGGCTTCCTGATGCTGCGCGGCCTGCCGCGGTCGCAGTATTCGGACGACGACATGGCGCGCATCTATTTCGGCCTGGGCAGCTATATCGGCACGCCGATGACCCAGTCCTACCTGGGCGACCTGCTCGGCCATGTGGTCGACGTGAGCGACCTCGACCCGAAGGGCCGCGGCTACCGCAAGGGCGGCGGCCAGCTGATGCACACCGACTCCTGCGACATCATTGGCCTGATGTGCCTGCGCACCGCCATCAGCGGCGGCGAGAGCCGCATCAGCAGCGCGCTCACCGTGCACAACTACCTGGCCGAGCACCATCCGGAAGCGCTCGACATCCTGCGCAAGGGGCTGTTCCTCAAGCGCACCGAGGAAGACGGCCGGCGCGCCACTCGTACCTACAGCGAGCGCCCGGTGCCCTTCTTCACCGAGCACGATGGCGAGATCACCTGCTACCTGCCGACCGGCTATGCGCGCCTGGCCGAGAAGAGCGGCCAGTGCCCGTTCAGCGAGGCCGAATCGAACGCGCTGCTGCTGGCGCGCAAGGCCGCGGCGTCGCCGGAGCACTACCTGGACATGGGCTTCAAGGAAGGCGACATCCAGTTCCTCAACAACCGGATGATGGTGCACGGCCGCACCGACTACCAGGACCACAAGGAGCTGGCCGACCGCCGGCACCTGCTGCGCATGTGGCTGCGCATCGGCTCCTGGCCGCGCATGCCGGCCGAGCAGGTGTTCCACACCGACGAAGACATGCGGCTGTGGAGCATGGGCCGGCGCCGGCTGATGGAGCTGCCGTCGAACCACGACCGCGACCTGCTCGAAGGCGTGGCCAGCAAGATGGTCGACTGAGCGGCGCCCGGCAGGCGTCGTCCGGCCGCGTCCGGACGCGAAAAAGCCCGGCGGGTGAGGCCGGGCTTTCGGTGCGGATGGACGATCAGCTGTTGTCTGCGTCGTCGTCCTTCTTGGCGGTGTCGTCCTTCTTGATCGCCGGCTTCATGCCGGGCTGCGGCGCATGTTCGGCACCGGGAGCGATCTCTTCGCCGTGATGCTTCTTTTCCTGCTGCACTTTTTTGTCGTGCGCGACATTGCGTGGATCAGTCATGCACCGATGGTGCGTGCTGGCGGCGGCGAGCGGGTCGGACACCGGCCCGTCGTGCTGCGGGTTCAGGTGCCGATTCGTGCCGAGACGATGGCCTCCCGCACGTTGCGCACATGCGCCTTGCCGGCCTCGTCGGCCGCGTCGGCATCGCTGGCGGCCACCGCGGCGGCGATGCGGCGGTAGTCGGCCATGCGCAGCTTCTGCAGCGTCGGCAGCCGGAACTGCGCATGCACGATCGGCATGTGGATCGCCGGGAACAGCCGGCGCAGTTCGCGGTTGCCGCCCATCTCCAGCAGCCCGCGGTAGAAGCGCCGCCGCGCCGCCGAGAACGCCGCGGGATCGCCGGCCCGGTCGGCGCGGTCGAGCTCTTGGAGCGTCTGCTTCAGGGCGCGCAGCTGTGCCGCGTCGCCGGCGCCGCGCACCGCCACCCGGGCCAGCAGGCCGGTCATGCGCTCGGCCACGTCGAGCACGTCCAGGGTGTCCTGCAGGCCGAACACCCGGATCGCCGCGCCCTTGTGGCGCAGCAGCTCCACGATGCCCTCGGCGGCCAGCCGCTGCAGCGCCTCGCGCACCGAGTTGCGGCCGACACCGAACTGCGCCGCCAGGTCGACCTCGACCAGGCGCTGGCCCGGCACCAGGGTCTGGGCTTCCAGGCAGCGCACGATGCCGTGGAACACGGTGTCGGAGGCGCTGGCGGCGGCGGTGTCGGCATCGGGTTCCGCCGCGGGAGCGGCGCCGGCGGCGGGAACGAGGGCGGTGGGTTTTCTACGGGTCACGGCAGGAGAGGGAGTCACGCCGCGATTGTCCGCAAAAAAGGCAGGTCGATCCGGTCGGATGAAATCGTCCTACAATTTTGGCAAAACACAAGGAGACGACATGGTGACTGGATCGACCGCCCTGGCGGGCAAGCGCGCCCTGGTGACCGGCGCCTCGAGCGGGCTGGGCGCGCATTTCGCCGGCCTGCTGGCGGCCCACGGCGCCGAGGTGCTGGTGGCGGCGCGGCGGCTCGATGCGCTGGAGGCGCTGGCCGACCGCCATGCCGCCCAGGGCACCGGCACCGGCCGGCTGCGCTGCCTGCCGCTCGACGTGACCGATGCCGCCTCGCGCGCCGCGCTGGCCGAGGCCGTCGGCCCGGTCGACATCCTGGTCAACAACGCCGGCCTGGTACGCGAGGGTGCGGCGCTGGCGCATGCCGAGGACGACTGGGACGCGGTGATCGACACCAACCTCAAAGGCATGTTCTACCTGGCCCAGGCGCTGGCGCCCGGCATGCGCGCGCGTGGCGGCGGCAGCATCGTCAACGTGGCATCCATCCTGGGGCTGCGCCAGGCCGGTGGGGTGGTGTCGTACGCGGTCTCCAAGGCCGGGGTGATCCAGCTCACCAAGACGCTGGCGCTCGAATGGGCGCGCTACGGCATCCGGGTCAACGCGCTGGCGCCCGGCTATATCGAGACCGAACTGAACCGCGACTTCTGGAGCACCGACGCCGGCCAGGCGCTGGTCAAGCGCATCCCGCAGCGGCGGCTCGGCCAGCTGGCCGACCTCGACGGGCCGATGCTGCTGCTGTGCTCCGACGCCTCCCGCTACATGACCGGATCGGTGATCGCCGTCGACGGCGGCCACCTGGTCGCCACCCTCTGAAGAATCGCAAGGAGCGTTTCCCATGTACACCCCCTGTCCCACCGAACGCAGCCGCGCCATGGCCGACCGTGTCGAGGCCTTCGTGCGCGAGGTCATCGCGCCCTACGAAGGCGACCCGCGCGCCGGCGCGCACGGGCCGTCGGCCGAACTGGTCACCGAGATGCGCGCCAAGGCCCGCGCCGCCGGCGTGATGACGCCGCACATCCTGGCCGACGGCAGCCACATGACCCAGCTGGAAACCGCGGCGGTGCTGAAACGCTCCGGCCTGTCGCCGCTGGGGCCGGTGGCGGTCAACACCATGGCGCCGGACGAGGGCAACATGTTCCTGCTGGGCAAGGTCTGCACGCCCGAGCAGAAGGAACGCTTCCTGCGCCGCCTGGTCAGCGGCGAGGCGCGCTCGGCCTTCTTCATGACCGAGCCGGCGGCCGACGGCGGCGCCGGCTCCGATCCGTCGATGCTGCAGACCACCGCGGTGCGCGACGGCGACGAGTGGGTGATCGACGGCCGCAAGATGTTCATCACCGGAGCCGACGGCGCCGAGGTGGGCATCGTGATGGCGCGCACCGGCGGTTTCGGCGAGGGCGAGCCTGCCGCGGCCACCATGTTCCTGGTGCCGCTGCCGCATCCGGCGATCCGCATCGAGCGGGTGCTCGACACCATCGACAACTCGATGCCCGGCGGCCACGCGCTGATCGTCATCGACGGCCTGCGGGTGCCGGCGGCCGACGTGCTGGGCGCGGTCGACGAAGGCTTTCGCTATGCGCAGGTGCGGCTGTCGCCGGCGCGCTTGTCGCACTGCATGCGCTGGTTCGGATCGGCCGCGCGGGCGCACGAGATCGCCACCGCCTACGCCACCACCCGCAAGGCCTTCGGCAAGCTGCTGATCGACCACGAGGGCGTGGGTTTCATGCTGGCCGACAACCTGATCGACCTGCAGCAGGCGGCACTCACCATCGACTGGTGCGCGGGCGTGCTCGATGCCGGATCGCACGGCACCACCGAGAGCTCGATGGCCAAGGTGGCGGTGTCCGACGCGCTGTTCCGGGTGGCCGACCGCTGCGTGCAGGTGATGGGCGGCTCGGGCGTGCTGGGCGACAGCATCGTCGAGCAGGTGTTCCGCGAAGTGCGCGCCTTCCGCATCTACGACGGCCCGACCGAGGTGCACAAGTGGTCGCTGGCGCGCAAGATCAAGCGCGATGCGCTGGCCGGGACGGCGCGCCATGGCCGATGAGAATTTCTCCGGCACGGTGCCGGTGCGCGAGCAGCACCGCATCGACGAAGCGGCGCTGGAGCGCTGGCTGCAGGCCCATGTCGCCGGGTATGCCGGGCCGCTGCGGGTCGACCAGTTCAAGGGCGGCCAGTCGAACCCCACCTACCGCCTGCGCACGCCGGGCGCGCAGTACGTGCTGCGCCGCAAGCCGCCCGGGCTCCTGCTGAAGGGCGCGCATGCGGTGGAGCGCGAGGCCCGGGTGATGGCCGCGCTGGGCGGCGCGGGTTTTCCGGTGCCGCGCATCCACGGCCTGTGCACCGACGACACGGTGATCGGCAGCTGGTTCTTCGTGATGGACCTGGTGGAGGGGCGCATCTTCTGGGACGCGGGTTTCGAGCAGGTCGCCCAGCCGGAACGCGCGGCCCACATGGACGCGATGAACGCCACCCTGGCCGCGCTGCACCGCATCGATCCGCAGGCTGTCGGCCTGGCCGACTACGGCCGGCCCGGCGGCTATGTGGGGCGGCAGCTGGAGCGCTGGTCGCAGCAGTACCGGGCCGACGAGCTGGCGGGCCGGCATCCGGCGATGGACCGGCTGGTGGAGTGGCTGCCGCGGCATCTGCCGGCGCGCGACGAGACCACCGTCATCCACGGCGACTTCCGCGCCGACAACATGATCTTCCACCCCACCGAGCCGCGGGTGCTGGCGGTGCTCGACTGGGAGCTCTCCACCCTGGGCGATCCGCTGGCCGACTTCGCCTACCACGCGATGATGTTCCGCATGCCGCCGGACATCCTGGGCGGCATCGCCGGGCGCGACCTGGCGGCCGCCGGCCTGCCCGACGAAGCCGCCTATGTGGCGGCCTACTGCCGCCGCACCGGCCGCGACGGCATCGCCGACCTCGACTACTACATCGCCTTCAACATGTTCCGCTTCGCCGCCATCCTGCACGGCATCAAGGGCCGCGCGGCGCGCGGCACCGCGGCCAGCGACGACGCCCGCGCCATGGGCGAGCGCTTCGCGCGGGTGGCCGATCTGGCCTGGGCCCAGGCCGAACGGGTCGGCTGACCCGGGCGCCTCAGGCCAGGCTCTTGCCCAGCCAGTCGGCGAAGGCGGCGCATTCCCAGCGGTCCATGGCGCCGGTGCGCCAGCACAGGTGGTGGGCATGCGGGCTGGGCACGTCCAGGTCGAACAAACGTTCCAGCGAGCCGTTGTCGAGCCAGGGCGCGCCGAGTTTCAGCCGCACCAGCGCCACGCCCAGGCCCTGGGCGGCGGCGTCGCAGGTCAGGCCGATGTCGTTGAACGAGGAGCCGTCCGTGGGCTCGGGCCAGTCGAGGCCCTGGGCGGCGAACCAGGTGCGCCAGGGGTCGAGCGGCGAGCGCAGCAGCACCGCGCGCTCCAGGTCGGCGGGCGCGTCGAACGGGCCGTGCTCGCGCAGGTAGGCGGGCGATGCGAGCGGGGTGACCACGTCGCGCGCCAGGCAGACGTGTTCGACGTCGGCATAGCGGCCGGTGCCGAAGCGCACCATCAGGTCGGCGTCCTCGGCCACCACGTCGAGCAGCGGAATGCTCACCTGCAGCGCGATGTCGATCTCGGGATAGGCCTCGGTGAACTGGCGCAGCCGGGGAATCAGCAGCGAGCGCGCGAAGGTGGGCGTGACCGCCACCCGCAGCTTGCGCCGGCCGCCGACGCCGGCGCCGCCATCGGGAAAGCGCGACAGCGCGGCCAGGCCTTCGCGCACCTGGGCCAGGTACTGGCTGCCGTCGGTGGTGAGCGAGAAATCGGCCCGGCCGAAGAGCTTGTTGCCGACGATCTGCTCGAGCTGCCGCACCCGGTGGCTGACCGCGCTGGGCGTGACGCAGAGCTCTTCGGCGGCCTGGCTGACGCTGCGCAGCCGGGCCAGCGCCTCGAAGGTCAGCAGGCACTGGATCGGCGGGATGCGGCGGGTGGCGGCGCCCGCGCCGTCGGGCTGCGCCATGCCTACTTGAAGACGACGGTCTTGTGGCCGTTCTGCAGCACCCGGTGTTCGCTGTGCCACTTGACCGCGCGCGCCAGCACCTGGCTCTCGGTATCGCGGCCCTGGGCGGTGAAGTCTTCCACCGTCTTGCTGTGGTCGACCCGGGCCACGTCCTGCTCGATGATCGGGCCCTCGTCGAGATCGGCGGTGACGTAGTGGGCGGTGGCGCCGATCAGCTTCACCCCGCGCTCGTGCGCCTGGTAGTAGGGCTTGGCGCCCTTGAAGCTGGGCAGGAAGCTGTGGTGGATGTTGATGGCCCGGCCGGCGAGCTTGCGGCAGAGGTCGTCGGAGAGCACCTGCATGTAGCGCGCCAGCACCACCAGCTCGGCGCCTTCGGCCTCGATGATCTCGAACTGCCGGGCTTCCGCCTGCGGCTTGGTGGCGGCGGTGACCGGAATGTGGTGGAAGGGCACGTTGTAGCTGGCGGCCAGCTGGTAGAAATCGCGGTGGTTGCTGACGATGGCGCGGATGTCGAGCGCCAGCAGGCCGCTCTTCCAGCGGAACAGCAGGTCGTTCAGGCAGT
>JAKONS010000350.1 GCA_022701845.1 Burkholderiaceae bacterium | reverse complement strand
CCGCGGCGCCATCCACCATGACAGCGACCTTCGAGCCGCCGATGGCGGTGCCGCCGATCTGCAGCGTGCCGGCGTTGGTGATCAGCGCCTGCGTCGTGCCGCCGGCGTCGAGCGCCATGCCGACCTTGGGCGCCGAAAGCGCTTCGCCATAGGCATAGCGGATGTTGGTGCCGCCCATGCCGTCCGACAGGGCCAGCAGGTCCCCATCGGTCAGGCTGCCGCCCCGGTCCATCTGCAGCACCACCTGGCCGGTGGTGGTCGCGACCTCCAGCTGCCGGACATGGGCATGATAAGCGATGCCGGTCACGGCGGTGCCGCTCAGGTCGATCGTGTCGCCATAGGTGAAGCCGGCGATGACGTTGCCGGGCGCGACGCCGGCATCCAGCCGCAACGTGGCGTCCGTGCCGGCCGCGAAGGTGATCGTGCCGGTGCCGGCGGCGTCGTTCGCCGTCAGGTGCAGCGTGCCGGACTGGATCAGCGTGCCGCCCGCATAGCTGTTGCCACCGCCGAGCCGCAGCAGGCCGCCGCCGGTCAGCAGCAGACCGCCCTCACCGCTCAGCACCTCGGACACGGTGCCGTAGTCCACGCCCTGCACCCGTGTGGTGGCGTTGGCGAAAGCGTTGACGGTGAGAAAGCCATCCACCAGCCGGTCGCCGCTCAACTCGATTGTCGAGGTCAGGCGCGTGGCGCTGATGACCTTGGCCGGGTCGCCGTCGCTGCCGGGATACCAGGGGTCCTTCGTGTCGAACTTGGTAGCCACCGCCGTGCCACTGGCGTTCACGGCGAACCAGATGGTGCCGGTGCCAAGGCCGCCCGAATTGAAGATCGGGTTGTCGCCAAAATGCCGGTTGTCGTCGAAATGCCGAAGGCCGCTGCTGTCGACGACCTCGACGGCATAGACGGCGGCGATGCCGGGGACCTTGGCCCGCAGGTCCGTCCATTGCGATGCATCGACCAATGTCTTGCCCAGGACCAGCATGGTATGGCCGGTGTCGCTGGTGGTCTGCAGGGCCGGCGTGGTCGCGGCGTTCGGGTTGCGCGGATCGCTGTAGATGCCGGACGCGTAGGCGATCAGATCGCCGCCCTGCACGTCCGCGAAGTTCTGCACCGCGCTGAAGCCCTTGGCGCCGGTGAGGTTGGTGGCGAAGAGATGCTGCAGCACGTCGGCCCGGGCCCAGGCCTGCTTGCTTTCCTCGATCGTGACGGTTGTCGGCGTACCGGGGTGGGCGGCGTCGTAGGCCTTGACCGCGCCGGGGTTGAAGCGGTCCAAGTTGCGTTCCGCCGCCGCCATCGCGGCATGCACCGGCGCCAGCGAGGTGAGCAAGTAGCTGACCCAGCCGGAACAGTCGGTATAAACGTAGGGCCTGGCCCCACTGAGATCGACGATCGGCGTGGTTTGCGCCGACTGGTTCTCGGTTTCGTAGGTATAGGCCGTACTGCCGGCGCCGTTCACCGCCAGGGCGACGGCCCGGCCGTAGCCGGTGAGGATCTCGGCGGCCGTCAAAGGCGCCGCGGCTGCTGGAAGCATGGGGTCTCTGTCTTTCTCGGCGTCAACGCGATGTGGTGGCGGAGGCACGGCGGTAGCCCACCAGGCCGCGGTCGGCGTCGAACAGGTAATCGAAGCCGTTCAGGACGTGGAAGCTGGTGTTCACGAAGGCGTCCCGCCGGCCAATGCCGACCAGGGTCACGCCTGATGGCGCGACGGGATCGCCCGGCTCGCCCACCCGGAAGCTGTAGCCAAGGGGCGCGTCGCCCGGGACCAGTTCCACCGCCACCCTGGTGCCGGGCCGCAGCGCCGGCTCCGGCCCGTCCGTCATGCGCGGCTGCGCCTGTTCCGCAGATACCGTCAGGAACATGCGCGACACGCCGGTATCGATCAGCACGGTGCCGCAGGAAGGCGCTGCCTGATCGGTGATGGTGATGCAGGCAGGCGCCGCGGACCAGTCGGGATACTGCGCGCTGCGAGCCAGTTGGACGGTGCGAAAGCCTGGCTCCGGCGCGGCCAGCGGCAGACCCACCTGCACGCCCGCGCGCGTGACGACATAGCCCCGGCCCAGGGTGCCGGCGTCCATGCCGGGCAGCGACAGGAAGGCATTGCGGTCCGGCGTGCTTTGCGCCTGGTGGTCGCCCTGCCGCGCAAAGCCGATGCCGAGCATGGCGATGTGCCGGGGCGCCTCCTCCGGCTCGCAGTCGCGTGCATTGGCCAGGCAGGACACCCGCGTCACCGCCATCACCGGCATTGGCCGGGTGGTGACGGCCGCGCCGCCGGCGCCCGAGACCGTCACGCGCGTGACGACCCAATGGCCTTCCATGACCCGGCCGGAGCTGGAATAGGTCAGGCGGGCCGGCCCCAGCCTCGGCAGCGTTTCCCACTGCGGAATCAGGCGCGCCGCGACTAGGAGGCCGGTCGAGCCGGTGTCCATTTCCGCGGCGGTGGTGTCCCCGCCGAGCGAGACCTGCAGGCGCGGCACGTCGGCCAGGGGGCGGCCGGAGGCCGGGGCGTTGAGGAACGGCAGGAAGACGCCATGCTCCTCCGCCGGCCTGTCCTGCACGGCGGCACAGCTCGACAGGCCCAGGACGGGGCAGAGCGTGAGGCTGAGGGCAAGGGCGCGGACATGGCGGCCGGTCGCGGGCGGCCGGGTCAGTAAGCATAGAAGGGTCCCTTGTCGCTGCGCCCCGGCACG
>JAKONS010000333.1 GCA_022701845.1 Burkholderiaceae bacterium | reverse complement strand
GCTGCGACAGCCAGCGTGGCGACGGCGAACAGGCCCAGGGCGGTGCGACGGATTTTTTGCATGGAAGAGTCCTCTTGGTGTTGTGGATCGATGGTGGATCGATGTGCGGTGCGTGCCCCGCGGGCGGCGCAAACGATCTTCTCCGTCTGCATCGCGCGAACCGCAACAGAGTGCAACACAAATTTCAAGCCTTGCGATAATTGCTTATGCCTGTTTCTTCATCGTCATCCGTGCCCGTCGTCGAACCCGCGGGGGCCAGCCGCGGCCCCGCCACGCTCACCGAGCTTTTTTTCGCTTTCAACTGGCTCGCGCTGCAGGGTTTCGGGGGCGTGCTGGCGGTGGTGCAGCGTGAACTGGTGGAACGCAAGCGCTGGATGACGCTCGACGAATTCATCGAGGAATGGGCGGTGGCGCAGGTGATGCCCGGCCCGAACGTGATCAACCTGGGGCTGATCCTGGGCGACCGCTTCTTCGGCTGGCGCGGCGCGCTGGTCGCCCTTGCCGGGCTGCTGACCGTGCCGCTGATCATCGTGCTCTGCCTCGGCCTGGTCTACACCCGCTACCAGGGGCATCCGCAGGTCGCCGGCGCGCTGCGGGCGATGTCGGCGGTGGCCGCCGGGCTGATCATCGCCACCGGGCTGAAGCTGCTGCCGGCCCTGCGCAAGCATGCGCTCGGTGTGCCGCTGTGCCTGGCCCTGACGGCGGTCGCCTTCGCGGCGATCGCCCTGTTGCGCATGCCGCTGATGGCGGTGCTGCTGATCGTGGGCGGCGTCTCCTGCGTGCTGACCTGGAGGAAGCTCGCGCCATGAACGCCGCCGTCGCCGTCTTCACACCGCTCACGCCGGCCGACTGGCTAGCGCTGTTCGCGCAGTTCCTGATGCTGTCGCTGCTGTCGATCAGCGGCGCCATCGGCACCGTGCCCGACATGCACCGTTTCCTGGTCGATCGCCACGGCTGGCTGACCGACGTGCAGTTCAATTCCTCGGTCGCCATCGCCCAGGCGGCACCCGGCCCCAACGTGCTGTTCGTGGCGTTGATGGGCTGGAACGTGGGCCTGAATTCCGGCGGCGGGCTGCAGGCCGGGCCGCATGCCTGGCTGCTCGGCCTGGCCGGACTGCTGGTGATGATGGGCGGCATCCTGTTGCCCAGCAGCCTGATCACCTACCAGGCGGCACGCTGGTGCCAGCGCAACCGGCATCTGCGCACGGTGCGCGCCTTCAAGCAGGGCATGGCGCCGATCGTCGTCGGCCTGCTGCTGGCGACCGGCTGGATCCTGGTGGGCAACGGCGTGCTGCCGGGCCGGCCCTGGAGCGCCTGGGCCACCTGGGCGGTGGCGATCGCCACGGCGCTGGTGGTGTGGCGCACCCGGGTGCACCTGCTGTGGCTGCTGGGCGCGGGCGCCCTGCTGGGGGCGTTCGGCCTGGTCTGAGCCGCTGCGCGACTTCCGGACGATCTGAAAGACTTGCTTACTTCCGCCTACCGGCGGAAGCATCTGCATTAACTGTTCGCATTAATCGATAATCACCTCTGCGGCTTTATCGCCGCAGATAGTCTTATCGGACGCATGAGCCGATACGCATGCGCTCATGGAATGGCTAGATTCCGGTTGCACCTTCCTGCATACCGGAATCGGACATTATGCGAACTCATCTCTCGCCGGCGCTCAAGATTATCGTCGGAGCCTGCGCTCTCTATTGCCGCATAGTCCAGGCACAGCAATCGCTGCCGCCCTCGGAAATCCTGCCGCAGTTACTCGATAACGCCACGCCCCTGCAGATCGAGCCGCATCTGGCGGTCGAGCCGATTCCGGCCAATACCCAGGTGCAGCACCAGACCTTCGAACTGCAGGGCCGCCCGCTCGCCGCCGGCGACCATATCGAGGTGCTGCTGCAAAAGGGCGACGCGCCCGCCGACGGCGAATCGTCGGTGCGGCTGCGCATCGTGCTGACCGACGCCGACGGCAAGCCGGTCACCGACGCGGTGAAGGTGGCGCTGGACACCGAGCTGGGCCGTTTCCGCCTGCCCGACGGCCGGCTCGTCAGCAGTACCCATCTGGTGGTGCAGAACGGCGCGGAAGAGGTGGAACTGGTGGCGTCGGCCACCCCCGGCAGCGCCGCGGTGCGGGTGAGCAGCGGCCCGGTGAACGCGGTGGGCGGAGTGAACTTCATCGCCCAGCAGCGCCCGCTGTTCGGCGTCGGCATCGCCGACCTGACCCTGTCGCTCGACCGCAGCCTGCACGACCAGGGCGTGATCGCCAAGACCGGTTTCGAGGACAACTTCCACAACTGGGATGCGCCGAACCAGTCGGGCGTGGTCTACCAGAACATGAGCAGCCGGGTCGCCGGATTCGTCAAGGGCACGGTGTTCGGCGATTATGTGCTGACCGGCTCCTACGATTCCGCGAAGATCAACCAGCAGAAATTTTTCGCCGATATTAATCCGAACGACTATTACCCGATCTACGGCGACACGTCGGTCGTGCGGTATGACGCGCGCAGTACCGGCAAACTGTTCCTGCGGGTCGACCAGGAGAAAAACTATTTTCTCTACGGCGATTATCTCAGCCACGATACCGCGCAGCCGCTGCGCCTCGGCACCTATTCCCGCACGCTCACCGGCGCCAAAACGCATTTCGAGAACGGCGTGGTCTCGGGCACCGGCTTCGTCGCCCGCACCTCGCGCACCACCATGGTCGACGAGCAGCCCGGCCTCGGCCTGTCGGGCCCGTACGCGGTCACCCGGCTGAACGCGCTGGCCAATTCCGAGCAGATCACCATCGTCGTGCGCGACCGCTACCAGCCGGCGGTGGTGCTGTCGCGCACCCCGATGGTTCGCCATGTCGACTACGAATTCGAGCCCTTCTCCGGCCGCCTGCTGTTCCGCGAGCCGGTGCCGAGCGTCGACGAGAACCTCAACCCGGTGTCGATCCGCGCCATCTACGAGGTGGAGGAAGGCGGGCCGAAGCACTGGGTCGGCGGCATCGACGGCCGGGTGAAGCTCGGCGACCAGGTGGCCGTGTCGGGCCGCTACGCCAAGGACGACAACCCCCTCACCCAGAAATCCCTCACCGGTGCCACCGCCGAATGGACGCCGCGCGCCGGCACGCAGGTGGTGATCGACGCCGCGCAGAGCAACGGCAGCGACTTCACCGGCAACGAAACCGTCTCGTCGCGCCGGCTGCTGACGCCCGGCTCGTCCCTGGGCTCGTCGTCGATCCTCGACAAGCCCTCCGGCAAGGCCTTCCGCGCCGACATGAAGCACGAACAGGGCGGCCTGCGGCTGCAGGGTTTCGCCGCCCGCACCGATGTCGGCTTCGACAACGCCAGCGCTGGCATCAACGCCGGCCGCAAGGAAGCCCTGCTCAAGGGCGAATACGCGATCGACGAGCAGACCACCGCGCTGGCCAACGCGCGTTATTCGAAAGACCTGATCGCCAGCGGCGAGCAGACGATGCTCACCGCCGGCCTGCGCCGCACCGTCACGCCGCAGCTGCGCGTCGGCGCCGGCATCAACCATGTGCGCGACGACTATCCGAACGGCGTCAGCCCGCTCGGCAGCTTCGGCGCCAACGGCGTGCCCGGCCTCGACGACCCGACCCGGCTGCACAACAACACCTTCGGCTCGAACGGCTTCCAGTACAGCCCGTTCTCCAACCTGCTCGGCAGCAACTGCCTGCTGGGCCAGCGCTGCGACGTGATGCGCCGCTACACCTCGGCCTATGCCGACGCCAAGTACGACATCACCTCCGCCTGGAGCATCAACGGCCTGGTCGAGCATTCGGTCGAGGGCGACCGCGGCTACCGGGTCGCCGCCGGCACCGAATACCGGGTGAAGGACGCCGGCCGCCTCTACGGCCGCTACGAATGGGTCGACGGCCTGCTCACCAACTACGGCTACGGCGACAACCTCAAGCGCAGCCACCGGCTGGTGTTCGGCGCCGACACCGCCTACATGAAGGGCGGCACCGTCTTCGAGGAACTGCGCCTGGCCGAGGGCCGCGACGGTCGCGACGTGGTCAACGCGGTCGGCGTGCGCAACGTGTTCAACCTGACCGAGCACCTGGTCGCCAACACCTCCTACGAGAACCAGCGCCTGCTCACCATCGACAAGCAGCACCGCAACGCCAACGCCCTGGCCGGCGGCCTGGAATACACCACCAGCCCGCTGTGGCGCATCGGCGGCCGGCTGGAATACCGGGTGTCCGACACCCAGCAGACCTGGCTGTCGTCGGCCTCCGCGGTGCGGCGCCTGAACGACGACTGGTCGGTGCTGGCGCGCAACCTGATGCTGAAGTCCGAGGGCCGCGACACCGCCGTCGGCCAGAACCAGCTGCAGGACCGGCTGCAGCTCGGCATCGCCTACCGCGACACCTCGGCCAACAAGCTCAACGTGATCGGCCGCTACGAGCACAACACCGACCACACCACCGGCCTGGTCAACCCGATCAACTACCGCAACGACGTGGTGGCGCTGTCGGCCAACTACCGGCCGGCGCGCGCCTGGACGGCCAGCGCCTCGACCGCCTTCAAGCACCAGATCGACCGCTTCGACGGCCCGGCCTCGGTCTTCAACGGCAAGCTGGTCTCGGGCCGGCTGATGTTCGACATCAACGACCGCTGGGACGCCGGCGTGATGGCCTCCAACACCTGGGGCGGCCCCAGCCGCGACCGCGGCTACGGCGCCGAAGTGGGCTACCGCGCGATGAACAACCTCTGGATCTCCGCCGGCTACGTGTCCGGCAGCTATGCCGACAGCGAGCTCTACAGCACGAACAGCCACTGGAAGAAGGCTTATGTGCGGCTGCGGTTCAAGTTCGACGAGAACGTCTTCCAGAACAACCGCTAACAGGCCACCGACCATGTCAAAAGCTTCCACCGTACGGTCCGGCTTCGTCTGGCTGGCCAGCGTGGCCGGTGCGATCTGCTCGCGCACACGCCTGCGCAGCCTGTCGATGGCACTCCTGCTCGGCCCGATGGTCGCGGCGGTGCAGGCCGCGCCGGCCTTCACCTTCAGCAACCAGACCACGCTCGCGCCGCTCGGGACCGCCGGCGGCACCCCCTACCCCGCCACCTCCTGCCCGAGCGGGCAGGCCATGACCGGCCTGAAAGTCTGGTCCGACGAGAAATGGGTGCCGCCCGGCGTTACCGCCATCCAGGGCACCTGCTCCTCGCTGGCTGCCGATTTGTCGGTGGTCGCGGGCGGCACGACCGAGCTCCGCGCGGGCTCGGTGTACGGCTCGGCCGACCAGCAGGCATTCACCAGCAGTTGTCCGGCCGGCTATGCGATCTGGGGCTGGCAAGCCTATGCGAACACCAGCGGAATGGCCCGCTCCATCGGCCTCGTCTGCACCCTGCTGGCGATCGACAAGTCCGGCGCCTCGGTCGTCCAGGGCAACGGATCGGGTCCCGGCGGAAAGCCCGCCAAGCAGTTCCTGACCTATAGCCCGAACCTCGGCGTCGTCGGCTCCCACACGAACTGTCCCGACGATTCGGTCGCGGTCGGCATGGAAGTGGTCTCGGGCAGCCACACCTCGCAGATTCGCCTGGTCTGCGGTCGACTCGCCGGAGCCGGCTTCAGCCTGCCAGCCGCGTCCAGTTCGAGCATCGCCGTCCTCACCGACCGGCAGGCCGCCGACGGCACTGCCGCGGATGTGCTGCAGGCGACGATCCGCGACGCCAGTAGCGCGGTCGTCAGCGGCGCGACGGTGAACTTCGCCGCCACCCCCGACGTGCGCCTGGGCGGCAACGCGCAAGGCGTGGCCGGCAGCTGCGTGACCGACGGCAGCGGTGTCTGTACCGTCAACGCCACCAGCACCGTCGTCGGCGACAAGGCCACTGCCGTGTCCGTCAACAGCATCGCGCTCGGCACGCTCGACTACCGGTTCATCGCATCGCCGTCGACCCTGGCGAAATCCTTCGATCCGCCCAGCTTCCCCTCCGGCGGCACGAGCAGGGTGGTGCTCACGCTGACCAGTCCGGCCGGCGGCCCGGCCGCCACCGTCGGCCTGACCGACACCCTGCCGAGCAGCCTGGTGGTAGCGCCCGCGCCGGCCATCGGCGGCACCTGCGCCAACGCTACCGCCGCTGGCGTGGTCGCGGCTGCACCGGGTGGCAAGACCATCACGGTCACCGGCGTCGCAGTGCCGGCCGGCGCGAGCTGCACGGTGACCGTCGCCGTTACCAACGTCGCAGGCGCCACCAACGGCAGCTGCAGCGGCAACCCTTCGGCCTTCAGCAACGGCCCCGGCAACATCACCGGCCTGACCGGCGCAGCGATGGACACCGCCGCCTCGGCCGGCACCGCCTGCGTGCTGGTGCCGCCGGCGCAGGCCAACATGTCGGGCGTGCGGGTCGCAGCGAACGGGCAGCTGC
>JAKONS010000328.1 GCA_022701845.1 Burkholderiaceae bacterium | reverse complement strand
CCGGGCGCGGCGGCGCTGACCTGCAGGCCGTTGTCGCGGGCGAAATTCATGACGAAATCCCAGGCCATGGCGTCGTAGTCGCGCAGGTCGGGATGCACCACCACGCACTTCACGCCGTCGACGGTGGTGGGAATGCACCAGGGCGAATACCCCAGATGGCTGCCGGGGCGCGGGCCGCCCGGGCGGAACGAGCTCATGACACCTGCCAGGCGTTCAGCCCAGTCGCTCGGGCGAAAGGTGCGGCCGTCGGCTGTGACGCCCTGGATGAAGACTTCTTTGGTGTAGGCGACCATCGGGTATGAGGCAAAAAGCCCGGCAGGCTGCGAAGACACGTCCGCAGGCCCAGGACCGGCAGGCATTCTATCGTCGCGCCGGGCCGTGGCCGGGTTAACCCCGGCGCCGCACTGCGCATCGGCGCTGCGCACCGTTGGCAACCAGACCGTCTTGCGCCGCGCCTAAAATCCGCCCTCCTGTCAGCCCGACCCGCCTTGAAAGAAGAGAACCGCATGACCGCTACCGCCGGCTCCACGTCGCATGTGATGAACACCTACGGCCGCCTGCCGATCGCCATGTCGCACGGCGAAGGCATCTGGGTCTGGGACACCGAGGGCCGCAAGTACCTCGACGGCCTGGGCGGCGTGGCGGTCAACACCCTCGGCCATGCGCACCCGAAGCTGGTGCCCGCGCTGCAGGAGCAGGTGGCCAAGATGATCCACTGCTCCAACTATTTCCAGATCCCGAACCAGGAAGCGCTGGGCACCAAGCTCGCCGAGATCTCCGGTCTGACCAACGCCTTCTTCTGCTCGACCGGCCTGGAGGCCAACGAATGCGCCATCAAGCTGGCGCGCAAATTCGGCCACGACAAGGGCATCGAGCGCCCGGAGATCGTGGTCTACGAGCACGCGTTCCACGGCCGCTCCATCGCCACCCTGTCGGCCACCGGCAACGTGAAGGTGCAGAAGGGCTTCGCGCCGCTCACCGAAGGCTTCATCCGCGTGCCGCTGAACGACATCGAGGCGCTGAAGAAAGCCACCGAAGGCAACCCGAACGTGGTCGCGGTGTTCCTGGAAACCATCCAGGGCGAAGCCGGCATCGTGCCGATGCGCTGGGACTACCTGCGCCAGGTGCGCGCGCTGTGCGACCAGCAGGACTGGCTGATGATGGTCGACGAAGTGCAGTGCGGGATGGGCCGCACCGGCAAGTGGTTCGCCCACCAGTGGGCCGGCATCAAGCCCGACGTCATGCCCCTGGCCAAGGGCCTGGGCTCGGGCGTACCGATCGGCGCGGTGGTGGCCGGCCCGCGCGCCGCCAACATCTTCCAGCCGGGCAACCACGGCTCGACCTTCGGCGGCAACCCGCTGGCCACCCGCGCCGGCCTGGAAACCATCCGCATCATGGAAGAGGAAGGCATCGTCGAGCATGCCGCGCAGGTGGGCGACTACCTGAAGCAGGCGCTGCAGACCGCCTTCGCCGGCATGCCCGCGGTGCGCGAGGTGCGCGGCCAGGGCCTGATGCTGGGCATCGTGCTCGACCGTTCCTGCGGCGACCTGCAGTGGAAGCTGGCCCAGGCCGGGCTGCTGGTGAGCATCCAGGCCGACTCCGTCATCCGCCTGGTGCCGCCGCTGATCATCACCGAGGCCGAGTGCGACCAGCTGATCGCGCTGCTGGCGCCGGTGCTCAAGGAATTCCTGGCATGAGTGCGCAGCCGGTACGCCACTACCTGCAGTTCAAGGACCTCGCCGCCGACGAATACGCCTGGATCTTCCAGCGTGCGGTGACGATCAAGCGCATGTTCAAGGCCTACGAGAAGTACCACCCGCTGGCCGACCGCACGCTGGCGATGATCTTCGAGAAGGCCTCCACCCGCACCCGCGTCAGCTTCGAGGCCGGCATGTACCAGCTGGGCGGGAGCGTGGTGCACCTGACCACCGGCGACAGCCAGCTGGGCCGGGCCGAGCCGATCGACGACAGCGCCAAGGTCATCAGCCGCATGGTCGACATGGTGATGATCCGCACCTACGAGCAGGAAAAGATCGCCGCCTTCGCCGCCAATTCGCGGGTGCCGGTGATCAACGGGCTGACCAACGAATTCCATCCCTGCCAGATCCTGGCCGACGTCTTCACCTATATCGAGCACCGCGGCAGCATCGCCGGCAAGGTGGTGGCGTGGGTGGGCGACGGCAACAACATGGCCAACACCTGGCTGCAGGCGGCCGAGCTGCTGGGTTTCACCGTGCACATCAGCACGCCCGGCGGCTACGAGGTCGATCCGGCGGTGGCGGGGGTCGCCTCCGCCGGCAACTACAAGGTGTTCCGGGACCCGATGGACGCCTGCCGCGGCGCCGACCTGGTCACCACCGACGTCTGGACCAGCATGGGCTACGAGGCCGAGAACGAGGCCCGCCGCCTGGCCTTCGCCGACTGGTGCGTCGACGCCGACATGATGGCCGTGGCCAAGCCCGACGCGCTGTTCATGCACTGCCTGCCGGCGCACCGCGGCGAGGAAGTCGAGGCCGAGGTGATCGACGGGCCGCAGTCGGTGGTGTGGGACGAGGCCGAGAACCGCATGCACGCCCAGAAAGCGCTGATGGAATACCTGATGCTGGGCCGGGTACAGGCCTGAGAGGCCCGGTTTTCCTTCGCCTGCGCGGGCGATCCTGCGTGCCCGTGAGAAAATCGCGGGTTGGCTGCCTGGCAGCCCCCAACAACGCACACGCAGGAACTCCACATGGAAGCAGAACGCATCAACGCCATCGGCAACGCCCTGATCGACCTGTCCGCTCGGACGGTCGATCTCCGGGGGTATCTTTGACTACGATGCCAAAGCCGATCGCCTGAGGACCGTCGCCGCCTCGCTGGAAGACCCCAAGGTCTGGGACGACCCGAAGAAGGCGCAGGAACTCGGCCGCGAGAAGAAGGCCCTCGACGACGTCGTCGTCACCCTGCAGCGCCTGACCGGCGAGCTGGCCGACAACACCGAGCTGTTCGAGATGTCGAAGGAAGAAGGCGACGAGGCCGGCATGCTGGCCATCGAGGCCGACGCCGCATTGCTGGCCAAGGACATCGAGGCGCTGGAATTCCGCCGCATGTTCAACAACCCGGCCGATCCGCTGAACTGCTTTGTGGACATCCAGGCCGGCGCCGGTGGCACCGAGGCCTGCGACTGGGCCAGCATGCTGCTGCGGCAATACCTGAAGTACGCCGAGCGCAAGGGCTTCAAGACGCAGATCGAGGACGAGACGCCGGGCGACACCGCCGGCATC